>JAHDXX010000100.1 GCA_023384025.1 Sphingomonadaceae bacterium | reverse complement strand
CCGGTACAGGCCCGCTCTGGCCCACCGCCCTTTCGCCAGGCCCAGATGGCCAAAGCCAGAAAGCAAATAAGCTGGAAGATGAGGCGATAGGGCAAGGCAAAAGGGTCCGTTAGTTGGGCGAAACTTTCATGCCAGCACGGTATCGGGAGTTAAGACAAGGGCTGCGCCTGTAGGGGCGTTCATGCCAGCCAAAGGCGTAACGAAGTCTTCCTCCCCGCCAGCCACGACTTTGGCCACCTCAGTGAGTTCGCCATGCACCCGGAACAGGTTGCTGGACATGGAAACGGCCTGTGCTTCAGCCTGTGCCAGCCGCATGATCGCGCGCTGCCCGATATCGACCGGTACGTCGGGGTTCTGACGCGCCACCAGCATCGCCTGCTTCAACCGCGACATGGCAATCATCGCTTCGTCGGAAACGGCTTCGGCCTCGCGGATCAGTTTGCGAATTGCCTGGGCGTCATCGGAAAACTTGTCTGTCATATGTAAAGTCCCGAACCGTGCTTACGGCCTGCTCGCGGCCGCGCTCTGCTTCGTTGGCGGGGACGATGACTTGTTTGCCTTCAGTCGCCTCACTGACAGTGAGTGCTGCCGTCATCACTAGCAAGACAATGGCAATAATGCCAACTGCGAGACCAGTGATGACGGCGAGGCGAAAGAGGACAGCGTTCTCGCCGTCGAGCACCCCGGGGACTACCCGGGGCTCGTGTTGGAAGTGCCATGGAGCCTCGATCGCAACAGGCGCCACATCTGCCAACACGAATTCCCCGGGTGCGACCCGGTCTTCTGTTTGCGGCGAATCTGCAGGTTCGGGCAGCTGAGAATTTCTGTATGCAGGTTTTCTGGAGGGGGCGTCCTGCAGCCCCCCTGCATGTTCGCCCTGCGCCTTGCGTGCGCAGTCGATCAGGTCTCCCAGACTCTCCACGCCAAAGTGGTTCTTGAGCGCGCGAATATGCTGGTTCACCCGGCTTTCGGATACGCCGAGGTCGGCTGCGATCACCTTGATCGGAACGCGCCGGTCGAGCAGGTCGAGCACGGCACGCTGCTTCTCCGTCAGCCTCGGGGGCTGGCTGGCAGGCATGGGCAAGTCTCCTGTTGCTGCAGCAAGTTAAAACATGTGCAGGGCTTAGGCAAACGTAACCGGCAGGACGATCCGATTCGGGTCAGGCTGCCCCGGCGTTGATTCCCAGCGAAGCGAAGTATCGCCGCACGTTGCGTGCCGCCTGGCGCAGGCGCTGCTCGTTCTCGACCAGAGCTATACGTACGTAGCCCTCGCCTTCCTCGCCGTAGCCGACGCCCGGGGCAACCGCGACATCGGCATGGACCAGCAGCTGCTTGGAGAACTCGAGGCTGCCCATTTCCTTCAGGGCAGGGGGCAGCGGCGCCCAGGCGAACATGCTGGCGGGCGGGGCGGGAATGTCCCATCCGGCGCGGCCCATTACTTCGACCAGCACGTCGCGCCGCTTGTGATAGAGCTGGCGGTTCTTTTCGACGATATCCTGCGGGCCGTTGAGCGCGGCGCAGGCTGCGGCCTGGATCGGGGTAAAGGCGCCATAGTCGAGATAGGATTTGACCCGGGTCATCGCCGCGATGAGCTCGCGGTTGCCGACCGCGAACCCGATCCGCCACCCGGCCATGGAATAGGTCTTGGACAGCGAGGTGAACTCGACCGCGACGTCCTTGGCACCTGGTACCTGCAGGATCGAGACAGTCGGCTTGCCGTCATAATAGAGTTCGGAATAGGCGAGGTCCGACAGGATCCAGACCTTGTTCTCGCGCGCCCAGGCGACCAGCCGCTCGTAGAACGCCAGGTCGACGGTCTCGGCAGTCGGGTTCGACGGGTAGTTGACCACCAGGACCGAGGGCCGCGGCACAGTGAAGGCCATGGCCCGTTCGAGGCTGCGGAAATAGTTGTCGTCCGGCGTGGTCGGCACGCTGCGGATGGTGGCCCCGGCCAGGATGAAACCGAAAGTGTGGATCGGGTAGCTGGGGTTCGGCGCCAGCACCACGTCGCCCGGCGCGGTGATCGCGGTGGCAAGGCTGGCGAGCCCTTCCTTCGAACCCATCGTCACCACAACTTCGGTTTCCGGGTCGAGATCGACCCCGAACCGGCGGCCATAGTAATTCGCCTGGGCGCGGCGCAGGCCGGGGATGCCCTTCGACTGGGAATAGCCATGCGCATCGGGCTTGGCCGCTACTTCGCACAGCTTGTCGATGACGTGCTGCGGCGGGGGCAGGTCGGGGTTGCCCATGCCGAGGTCGATGATGTCCTTCCCCGCGCGCCGGGCCGCGTGCCGCATCGCGTTGACTTCAGCGATAACGTACGGGGGCAAGCGCTTCATGCGGTAGAAATCGGTATCCATCGGCCTCTTCTCGGGATCAGGTGCAGCGCCGACTGCCGGAACTGCATACGAATCCTAGGCGAATAGCAGTCGCGGTGGGAAGCGCTTTTCGCTATTGCGGAAAAAGCATTGCCTTACCACGCGTCAACAGGAGCTACGCAAGATGGCTGACCGTCAGGACCCCTTCGGTGCCTTGTTCGACCTTCAGGGCGAGGCGATGCGCGAGATGTTCGGCGGGCTGGGGCTGGGCGGAATGGCGCCGGCCGGTGAGGGGCAGCCGGAATGGATGGCGGTCGCCGGCAAGCTGCAGGCGATGTGGGCCGAGTTCCTGGCCGAGAAGGGTGCAAGTGCTGGCGCCATGCCCAATCCGCTCGATCCGGCGCAGTTCATGCTGATGACACAGGGGTGGGCCAAGGCGGCTCCGTTCCAGCCGCAGGCCCTGCAGGGCATGGTCCAGGAATCGATGGCCCTGTGGCAGGGCGTTCTTGGCGGCATGGTCGGCAAGGAAACGCCTGCTACCGAATTGCCACGCAAGGACCGGCGCTTTGCCGATCCGGCGTGGAGCGAACACCCGGCCTATGCCCTGCTTCACCAGACCTACCTCATGCTGGCGGAATACTTCGTCAAGGTAGCGAAGGACGTGGACGGGGTGCCGGAAGACAAGCGCGCCCAGCTGCGGTTCGCCACCCAGGCGCTGGTCGAGGCGATGAGCCCGGACAATTTCCTCGCGACCAACCCGGTCGTGCTCAAGCGCACGATCGAGACCGGGGGGCAGAATCTGGTCAAGGGGCTCGGCCACCTGATCAACGATCTCAAGCGGGGCCAGTTGACCCACACCGATGCGGATGCCTTCACGCTCGGCGAAAATCTGGCTGCGACCCCGGGCAAGGTGGTGCACGAGACGCGACTGTACCAGTTGCTCCAGTACACCCCGACGACCGACAAGGTGCAGCAGGTTCCGCTGGTGATCTTCCCGCCGTGGATCAACCGCTTCTACATCCTCGATCTCACCCCGAAGAAGAGCTTCATCAAGTGGGCGGTCGACCAGGGCATCAGCGTGTTCGTGGTCAGCTGGAAGTCGGCTGACGCCAGCCTCAGTGACGTGGTGTGGGATGACTATATCCGCGCCCAGATCGAAGCGATCGATCATGTCCGCGCCCGGCTCGACGTGCCCGCGGTCCATACGATCGGTTACTGCGTGGCGGGGACGACGCTGGCCGCGACGCTGGCGATCCTCGCCCGCCGGGGCGAAGCGGACAAGGTGGCTTCGGCCACGTTCTTCACCGCTCAGGTCGACTTCGAGAAAGCGGGCGAACTGCTCAACTTCATCGACGACAAGCAGATGGAGATGATCGGGGCGCTGTCGCCCGACGGCTACCTCGACGGGCGCTATCTCGCGGCCACGTTCAATTCGCTGCGCGGCAAGGACCTGATCTGGAACTACGTGGTCAACAACTACCTGCTCGGCGAAGACTACCCGGCGTTCGACCTGCTTCACTGGAACGGCGATGTCACCAACCTGCCCTGGCGCTGGCACCTTGATTACCTGCGCGACCTCTATCGCGACAACCGGCTGGTCAAGCCTGATTCGCTCAGCGCCGATGGCACGCCGATCGACCTTACGCAGGTGCACACCCCGAGCTATGTCCAGGCGGGCAAGGAAGATCACATCGCCCCGGCTGAAAGCGTGTGGCGGATTACCCGGCATTTCCAGGGCGACACCACGTTCCTGCTGGCCGGGTCCGGCCATATCGCGGGCGTGGTCAATCCGCCTTCGGCCGGCAAGTACCAGTACTGGACCGGCGACAGCAAAGCCGCCTCGCTCAAGGAATTCGTTGCCGGAGCGACCGAGCATCCGGGCAGCTGGTGGCCACACTGGCTCGAATGGCTGCACAGCATCGACGACGCGACGGTACCGGCCAAGGGCAAGCGCGTGCCGGGGGGCAAGGGCGATCCGGTGATCGAAGATGCACCCGGGCGGTACGTCAAGATGCGGTAATTGCGGGATTTTCCGGATTATTGTGCACTGCACAAAAAATCCTTGACTTCGCGTCTGCAATAACTATTTTGTGCACTGCAACATGAAGGGCTCTGGCCCGCAGAGCAAAGGATAGAACACCATGGCTACCAAGCCCGAAAGCAAGATCGACGCAGCTGCCGAGAAGGCATACGCCGAAGCCGCTGCAAAGAAGGTTGAAGCCGCCAAGGCGGACGTCGCCGAACCGAAGGCTGCTGCACCGGTCGTCGCTGCAAAGGCAGCTCCGGTCAAGGCCGCTCCGGTCAAGAAGGTTGCCGCCAAGGCTGCCCCGAAGAAGGCCGTGGCGAAGAAGACTGCCGTGAAGAAGCCGGCTGCCAAGAAGGTCGCGCGCAAGGTTGCGCCGAAGACCCCTGCCGTCAAGACCAACACCGTGAAGGCGCCTGTTGCCAAGGTTGCCGAACGCGCCAACGAACTCAAGGACACCATCATGACCAAAGCCAAGACCACTGCCGCCGACTACACCACCCAGGTGAAGGAAGGTCTCGCCACCGCCCAGGAACGCGCCAAGGCTGCCTACGACAAGGGTGCCGAGCTGGCCGCCGAAATGGGCGAATTCAGCAAGGGCAACCTCGAAGCCGTCGTCGAATCGGGCAAGATCCTCGCCGCCGGCGTGCAGACGATCGCCAAGACCCAGTTCGAAGACGCCAAGAGCGCCGTCGAAGTGATGACCGCCGACGTCAAGGAAATGGCTGCCGTGAAGTCGCCGACCGATTTCGTCCAGCTGCAGGGCAAGCTCGCCAGCCGCAACTTCGATGCCGCTGTTGCCCAGCTGTCGAAGACCACCGAAGCATGGGTCAAGCTCGCCAACGACACGTTCGCGCCGATTTCGAGCCGCGCTGCCGTGGCAATGGAAAAGGTCCGCAAGGCCGCCTGATCCAGCACACCAGTTCAACGGGCCCGGGACTCTCTCCTCTCCCTTGATCCGGGTTCGACCTAAGCAGGGCCGGATTGCCGCTATGGCAGTCCGGCCCTCTTTTTGGCTTTTTCGCCGATGGACCGGCGTTGCAGCCGTTTGTTAGGGTTCGCTCCCTAGAGCACTTTCCGACCAATCAGGGTGATCCAGAGTGGTCGGACAGTTCTCTAATCCAGTCCCTCCACTTGCGGATTTGCACCGGCTTACGATATTGGCACGTCCATGACCCTGAACCCCAGATCCATGCAGGTCACCCGGCTTGCTCCGACCTCCACTGACGAGGATGGCGCCCCGGGCGGCGGCGCGGGTCAGGTCGGGGTTGCCACCAAGCCCAAAGCAAAGTCGAAGAAGCCGAGCCAGTACAAGGTACTGATGCTCAACGACGACTACACCCCGATGGAATTCGTGGTGCTGGTGCTAAAGCGTTTTTTCCGCATGGACCTCGATCAGGCGACAAGGGTGATGCTTCACGTGCACCAGCGCGGGGTCGGGGTGTGCGGCATCTTTCCTTACGAAGTGGCCGAGACCAAGGTGAACCAGGTGATGGACTTTGCCCGCCAGAACCAGCACCCGCTCCAGTGCACGCTGGAAAAGGCCTGATTTCATGACAGGGCATGACCGAGCCCTGATTTCGCGCTAGGGCAGCATTTCCTGCAATTCTTTCACCCGGCGCCGCGTGTTCCAGTCCATTCCCAAGATTGACCGATATATCTTCCGGCTGGTGATCACCCCGATGCTGGGGGTGTTCGCGCTGGCTGCGTCGCTGTTGCTGGTCGACAAGATGCGGCGGCTGTTCGATTTCGTCGCGGTCGAAGGCGGGCCGGTGGCGGTCGTGTTCAAGATGCTGGGCGCGCTGGTGCCGGAATATGCCAGCCTCGCCATTCCGCTCGGATTGCTGCTCGGCGTGCTGCTCGCCTTCCGCAAGCTCGCGACCAGCAGCGAGCTGGACGTGATGCGCGCCGTGGGGCTCGGCTATGGCCGCCTGCTGCGCGTGCCCTATGCGATAACCCTGGTGCTGATGGCGATAAATGTCGGCCTTGTGTTCTATGTCCAGCCGATCAGCCGTTACTATTACGAGCAGCTTGAATATGATCTGCGCTCGGGCGCGCTCGGGGCGTCGATAAAAGTCGGCGAGTTTACCACGCTGAGGGACCGCATGGCGCTGCGCATCGATTCCAGCGAGGACGAAGGGCGGCGCCTGATGGGCATCTTCGCCCGGGTCTCCAACAGCAAGGGCCAGGTCCTGTCGATCTCCGCCCGCGAAGGCAGCTTCCTCGCCACCCGCGACAGCCCCGATACCATCATCCTGCGCCTGACCGATGGCACCATCGTACAGGATACCGGAGGCGAAGGGACCACGCCGCGCGTGCTCAGCTTCAGCCGCCACGACTTGCCGATCGACCTGCCGCGGATCGAGGAGTTCCGCGCCCGCGGCGATGCCGAGCGCGAGTATATCCTGCCCGAACTGCTGAAGATCGGCTGGAGCGAGAAAGCCAGCGAGGAGAAGCGTGCGGCGAGCCAGGCGAGCTTCAACTTCCGCCTGGTGGAAGTGGTGATGATGGCGCTGATGCCGCTGCTCGCGGTCGCACTGGCGATCCCCCCCAAGCGATCGACCAGTGCGCTGGGCGTGTTCGTGTCGATCGTGATGGTGGTCTCGTACCACAAGGTGAACCAGTATGCCGAAGATGTCGCCGCGCTCGGCAGGGTCGATCCGGTGCTCGCCTTGTGGGGGCCAATGGTGCTGTTCGCGGCATTGATCGTGTGGATGTATTACCGGGTGGCGCACGTGCCGGGCGGGCAGGCCATCGGCGCGCTGGAAGTGTGGTTCGCCAAGCTCGCCAAGCGGGCGCGGACGCTCTTTGCGCGGCGTGAGCGCAGTGCACGCCAGCTGGCACCGGCCGAGTAGGGGACAGGCAACCGCGCGATGCAACTCGATTTTTTCCCGTCCCGGTCGATCACTCTCTACCTCGCCCGACTTTTCGCCGCGCGGATTGCAGCGATGCTGGCCATTCTGGTGCTGGTGCTGATGATGCTCGACCTGCTCGGCAAGAGCGGGGACATCCTTGCCGTGCCGGGCAACGGCCAGGCCGAGGTCTGGCGCTATGTCTCGCTGCGCCTGCCGCAGCTGGTGGCGACGTTCCTGCCCTATTCGGTGCTGCTTGCCACGGTCATTGCCTTGCTCGGTCTCAACCAGAACAGCGAGATAGTGGCGATGAAGGCCTCGGGCATGTCGGCCCACCAGGTGCTGGCACCATTGTTCCTGACCGCGGCGGTTGTGGCCATGGCGAGTTTTGCCTTCAACGAACGGATCGTTACCCGCGCAACCGCGACGCTCAAGGCATGGGAAGGGGCCGAGTTCGGGTCCATCCCCCAAGAGGAGCAGGTGCGCTCCAACGTCTATCTCACCGATGGCAGCAATGTCCTCACGGCGGCAGCCATGACCGGTTCGGGGACCGCGATCGTGATGCATGACGTGACCTTCTACAACCGCACTGCGGAAGGCACCCTGACTCGCCAGATCCGGTCGGATCGGGCAACCTGGGCCAATCCCGGCTGGCGGCTGGACGAAGGAACGGCCTTCGACGTGGCTGCCGCCCGCAACGCCAACACTGGCGACATGGTGGTTGGCAAGGGCCTGACCATCGAGCAGATCGAGCTCGACAGTGTCGATCCCGAGGCACAGGGCTTTTTCGAACTCTACCGTTCGATCAAGGCCTACGAACGGGTCGGCCGGCGCACCAGCGAGCTCGAAGCGGCGTGGTGGCACAAGATTGCCGGCCCGCTTTCAGCGGTGCTCATGCCGCTGCTCGGCGCGGTTGCCGCCTTCGGGCTGGCGCGTTCGGGGCAACTGTTCATCCGGGCGATCATCGCCATGGCGCTGGGGTTTGCCTACTTCGTGGTCGACAATGCCGCTCTGGCGATGGGCAGTTTCGGCGGATACCCGCCCTTGCTTGCCGCCTGGGCGCCGTTCGTCCTGTTCTTCCTGATCGGCGAGACAGTGCTGGTGCGGACCGAAGAGTGAGGCCCGACTGGCACTTGCGCCTGGCCCGGCCCGAAGATGCCGAGCACCTGCCCGCGATCGAGCGCGCTGCTGCCCGGTTGTTCAAGGATGAGCCGGAGCTCGAAGGTCTCGACCTCGACCATACCTGGCAAGCCGAAGACCTGCGCCGCCTGATCCGCAAGGGACATTGCCTGGTCGCCTACATCGGGGAACCGCTGGTCGGCTTCATCGCCACGCAACCGTTCCAGCGGGAACTCCATGTGTGGGAGTTGTCTGTCGCGCCCGCGGCGCAGCGGCTGGGCATCGGCGCGGGGCTGATGCGCGCTTGCCTGATCGACGCGCGCAATGCCGGGTTCAGCGCAGTGACCCTGACCACGTTCCGCGACATTGCGTGGAACGGGCCGTTTTACGCGGGGCTCGGATTTGTCGAACTGAGCGACCCGGCCAGCCATTCCCGGCTTGCCGAGATGCTCGCCAGCGAAGCGGAAAGCGGGCTTCCGCGCGAGCGCCGCTGCGCGATGATCTACACCATGGGTTAGCGCGCACGCATCGTGCTGCGGGCGATCCGGTTGACCAGATTCAGCATGCCGGGATGGTTCGCGCCGTCGTAGGTGGAGCCAGCGCCCAGTTCCTGCTTCAGGCGGCGGTGCGCCTCGGGCAGGTCGTGATAGGGCATCGAC
Organism: Sphingomonadaceae bacterium; assembly: GCA_023384025.1. GTDB lineage: Bacteria > Pseudomonadota > Alphaproteobacteria > Sphingomonadales > Sphingomonadaceae > 34-65-8. The sequence continues at coordinate 1,769 of JAHDXX010000100.1, read as the reverse complement.
GGCATCAGGTGATGCAATGCATGGTAGCGCAGGCCGACCGGCGCCCAGATCTCGGCGGCAAGGCCCGGCGGGGGCACGTTGACACTGTCAAGGAACTGCGCGGTCACGGTCATCGCTTCGCCATCGTTCTCCCACAAGTGCGCCACCAGCGTGCGCAACTGGTTCAACACTGCCGTGAGCGAGAGGATCACAGCGGCCGTCAGCAACGGTGCCCAGCCGAACAGGTAGACACTGGCCAGCAATGCCCACGACCAAAGCATCCCCCCGGTCTCCTGCCACAGCACCCGCTGGCGGAAGTCGCCTTCAGGCGGCTTGCGCCGGAAATCGGGATTGATCGACAGTGACGAGGCTCGTTCCCACACCAGCCTGCGCACCGGCGGGATCAGCGCGCCAAGCGGCACCAGCAGTGCGAAACGGATGATCAGGCCGAGCGGGGCAAGCAGAGCGACCAGAACGAAGACCGGCAGGCTCCACGGCTTCATCAGTGCCAGCGGCAGGTACTCCGGATCCTCGATCGTGCCATACTGCGTGCGCTTGTGGTGCAGCGTATGCACCCCTTCGTACATGAACGAGGGCACCAGCAACGGAATGCCGACGAGCAGGTTCCAGCCCGTCCGGAAGCCCGGCAGTGCGTCGCGGTGGATGTGGGTGAGCTCGTGGATGAACATCAGCGCGCGGTAGAATGCCAGCGCGCCGATCAGGCCCAGCACCAGCTTGGCGAGAACACCTCCCGCAAGAATGGCCCCTGCCACGGCGGCGTAGCCAATCGCTGCCGAGACAAGCATGTCGGGCCAGTAGATCGCCCCGCGGGCATTGCCGAGATCCCGGGTCAGGTCACGCGCGGCGCGCAGCATGTCCTTGTCGTCAGGAAGCTGGGCATGCCAGCTGCCGGTGGCCCGCGACTGCGGGGCCTGATCGGGCGTGAGGGTCTGTTCGATTGTCATAGGTATTCTGGTCTCGTCAGCGCGCCATACCGCACATTGCGGTGAAAGGACAACGCAGCCTCTGTGCCACAGTAATCGAGCCCCTTGCTTGACTTGAGGCAAATCCGGGGCACAGGGCAACAGGGCAGGCTGGATAAGGGGCCCGATGTGAACGCTGCCGAAATAGTGATCCGCCCGGTATCGGGCAAGGCCGGGCGAGCCGCCTTCGTTGATCTTGGCCGCCGCTTTGCTGCCGAGGTGCCGCACAGCGTGCCGCAACTGCGTTCGGAACAGCTTGAACTGGTCGATCCGGGCAAGAACCCGTTCTTCGGCCATGCCCGGGTGCAGCTGTTCCTCGCGGAACGCGGCGGCCGCGCAGTCGGGCGCATCTCGGCCCATATCGACGAGCTGGCACTGGCGATGCCGCCTGAACAGGGCTTCGGGCCGGGCACCGGCATGTTCGGTTATTTCGATGCCGAGGATGAAGCTGCAGCAGAGGCGCTGCTGCGCACTGCGGAAGACTGGCTGCGCGGCCAGGGAATGACGCGGGTGCTGGGCCCGATCTCCCTGTCGATCTGGGAAGAGCCGGGCCTGCTGGTGTACGGGCAGGACCATGCGCCCATGATCATGATGGGCCACCACCCTGCGCATTATCGTGGCTGGATCGAAGCGGCCGGTTACAACACGGAAAAGCGGCTGCTGACCTACGATCTTGATCCGTCAAAAGAGTTCCCGCAGCTGATCCAGCGTATCGTCGCATCGGGGGAGCGCAATCCGCGCATTACCGTGCGTTCGGTCGACAAGTCACGGTGGGATGACGAGGCCGCCATTGTCCTTGGCATCCTC
>JAHDXX010000099.1:8739-10745 GCA_023384025.1 Sphingomonadaceae bacterium | reverse complement strand
GGGCGCGGTCCTGGCCGCCGCTCGGTTGGGGCTGTCTCTGTTGGGGGGGCGGGCCGAGCGCGCGCCGGGCGTCGCCCCCCCCCCGGGGGGGGGGGGGGGGGGGGGGGGGGGGGGTGTTGCCGGACGTATCGTCAGCAGGCCCACCCCCGGCCCCTCCCGCAGGCGGGAGGGGAGACTTCTTCGCCGCCGGCCGCGCCGAACGTTCCGCCCGCTTTTCGACCCAGTCCTCGTAACCCCCGGCAACAATGTCGACGAACCCGCTGCCATCGAGGCCCAGCGTCACCGTGACCGTGCGGTCGAGGAAGTCGCGGTCGTGGCTGACGATCAGCACGGTGCCTTCGTAGTCAGCGATGACTTCCTGCAGCAGGTCGAGCGTTTCGAGGTCAAGGTCGTTGGTCGGCTCGTCCAGCACCAGCAGGTTGGACTTGCGGGCGAATTCGCGCGCCAGCAGCAGCCGGCTGCGCTCGCCCCCGCTCATCACCCCGACCTTCATGTCGACCACCGCAGGGTCGAACAGGAACTCCTTGAGGTAGCCCTGCACATGCTTGCGGATGCCCCGCACGTCGATCCAGTCGCCGCCTTCGGCCAGCACCTGGCGCACGGTCTTGTCCGGCGACATCAGGCTGCGCTGCTGGTCGATCATCACACCGGTCAGCTTGGGCGAAATGTCGATCGTGCCGGTGTCTGGCTTCAGTTCGCCGGTCAGCAGCTTGAGCAGCGTGGTCTTGCCCGCGCCGTTCGATCCGACCACGCCGATCCGGTCACCGCGCTGGATACGCAGGGTGAAGTCGCGGATGATCTTGCGGTCACCATAGGACTTGTTGACACCCTCGGCGACGATCACCGACTTGCTCTTGAACTCCTCCTCGGTGGCGAGGCCAAGCTTGGCGGTGCCCTTGGGCGCGATCATCGCGGCGCGCTGGGCGCGCATCTGCCACAGCTTCTCAAGCCGCCCCTGATTGCGCTTGCGCCGCGCCGTGACACCGCGTTCGAGCCAGTGCGCCTCGATCTTGAGCTTGGCGTCCATCTTTTCGGCGGCACGCGCTTCCTCGGCGTAGACCTGTTCTTCCCACGCCTCGTAGCCGCCAAAGCCCACGTCCTTGCGCCGCAGCTGGCCGCGGTCGAGCCAGATCGTCGCGCGTGTCAGGCGCTTGAGGAAGGTCCGGTCGTGGCTGATGACGACGAAGGCACCTTTGTAGCGATCGAGCCAGCCTTCCAGCCAGTCGATCGCAGCGAGGTCCAGGTGGTTGGTCGGCTCGTCCATCAGCAGCAGGTCGGGGTCCTGCGCCAGTGCGCGCGCAATCGCCGCGCGGCGCCGTTCGCCGCCGCTGGCGCCCGCTGCGGGGGTCGTCATGTCGATGCCGAGCTGGCCGGCAATGGCTTCAACTTCGTGCGCGGCCGGGGCATCATCGCCACTCAGGGCAAAGTCCATCAGTGTCTCGAAGCCGGAGAAATCCGGCTCCTGTTCCAGCAGCACGATCCTGAGGCCCGGCTTGACCTTGCGCTGGCCCCGGTCGGCTTCGATCCGGTTGTCGATCAGGCGGAACAACGTGGTCTTGCCCGCGCCGTTGCGCCCGATCAGCGCGAGCCGGTCACGCGGACCGACGTGCAGGTCGAGCGCAGAGTCATGCGCGTCACCGAACAGCCACTTGCCGCCCTGTTGCAGGGCCATGCCTTCGAGCGAGAGAACCGGGGGCTGTGCCATAAGCGGCGCGGGTTAGGGGCTGCTCGTTCCTGTCGCAAGACAAGATTGAGCCGTCATTGCGAGCGGCGGAGCCGCGCGGCAATCCAGAGCGAAGCGCACTGGGCCCTGGATTGCTTCGCTGCGCTCGCAATGACGAGACTACTGCCCCTTCGCCTTCTCCGCTTCGACCATCGCGGCGACGTCGGCGAGCAGCTGGTGTGCGTCGTAGACGACCCCATCCTTGATCGTCCACCGCACCCCGCCGACGGTTTCGAGCTGGTTGGTCTCGCGGTTCAGCCGCCGGTGGCCGGTGCCGTAGAGT
>JAHDXX010000099.1:6546-8729 GCA_023384025.1 Sphingomonadaceae bacterium | reverse complement strand
CGGTTCGGCCACCCCGCGCGGCTCGTAGATTTCGCGCGCACCGTTGATGGTCGCGGCCTGGATCACCTCGAGCGGGGTCAGCCCCGCCTCCCGCAGCATTTCCAGCTCACCGATATAGGCGAAGCCCCAGGTCTGGTAGATGTATCCGGGGTCTGACCCGGCGGTGACCCGGCCGCCCTTGTCGAGAAAATCGCGGGTCAGGTCGAACCACTTGCGGTAGAAATTCCGCCACGCGACTTCGTCCTCGCTGGTCCAGTCGTGGTAATAGCTGCCGTGGTTGGTCAGGCTCGGGGCGTAGAACTCCATCAGCTGCGGCATGGTGTATTTGTCGTGCCATTCGAAGGTCCGGGCACGGCTGACATCGCGGCTGGCGGAGTAGATGTTGAAGGTGGGGCTGAGCGTCACCCCGCTGTCGACGAGGAAGTCGACATATTCGTTCCACTTGTCGCTTCCCGGTTCGACCGCCTGCGGGGCGAGGCGGGCGACCCAGGCAAACCGGTCCTGCTCGTCCGCGTAGTTGTAGCCCTTGGGGTAGGTCGGCACAGTGCCTTTCTCGAGCAGGCTTTCGAAGTGACCATAGAAATGGGTCACGCCGCCAAGGCCCATCTCCACCGCCTTGCGCACGTTGACCTGCGCCACCCCGAGCTGGGCAAGGTGGGCGACAGTGCCGAGGCCCTGCTTCTTGGCTTCGTCGAGCGCGGCGGCGAACACCGTGGGGCTTTCGGAATTGAAGAACTTGATCCCCCAATAGCCCTGCGCCTTGGCCCAGCGGACCCATTCGCGCGCCTTTTCCGGCGTGTCGGGATCGCCTCCGCTCCACTTGTCCCCGAACACGGCATAGGCGACCAGCCGCGGGGCGACGATCGTGTTGCTGGCGCTGCGGGCTGCGTCCGACAGGTCGGGCGAGCCGGGGCCGAAGTAGAACGAGACACCGCGCACCGTGGTCACCCCGTGGGCCAGCCACAGCTTGTAGCCGTAGCCCGGCTGCGGCGCCTTGCCGGGATCGCCGTTGTGCCCGTGCATGTCGATGAAACCGGGTAGGACATACATCCCCTTGGCATCAACCACGCGGGCTGCGCGCGAGCGTATGCCCTCAGGTGCACCGCCGGGATAGAGCGCCGCGATCCGGTTGCCTTCGACCAGCACGTCGACCGGGCCGACCGGCGGGGCACCGGTGCCGTCGATCACGGTGCCTCCCGCAATCAGCAGGGTGGGATAGGGGCCATCGCCTTCGTCCGGCCCGCGCGCGGGCACGGGCTCCATCCGCCCCTGTGCAAACGCACCGGTAGGCAAAGCCGCGAGCAGCATCGCCAGCGCAAATCGGATCATGGCCTTCATCGCAAATCCCCCTTGGTCCGGGTCTATCGCGCGCATTGCCTGCGGGAACAACCCGGTTCAGCCATGCGTAATGGGAGTGAGCCGATTGGCGCCGACAGAAGGAGACTATCCATGAACCGTATTGCCCTACCCCTGGCCGCGATTGCTGCCGCTGCCGTGCCCGCCAGTGCCGCCGACGTTTCCGTTGCGGTGCAAGGCCCGGTGGTCGAACTGAGCGTGACCGAAACGGTCAAGGCCCGCCCGGACCTCGCAGACGTCGGCGCGGGCGTGACCACCGAGGCGCCGACTGCGGTTGAAGCCATGCGCATGAATGCCGAGCAGATGACCCGCGTTGTCGCCCGGATCCGCTCGCTCGGGATTGCCGAGGACGATGTCCAGACGACCGGCATCAACCTGAACGCGGTCTATGACTACAACGGCCAGCGTCCGGTGTTCCGTGGCTATCAGGCGTCCAACCGGGTCAGCATCACGCTGCGCAAGGTCGACGATACCGGCAAGGTGCTCGATGCGCTGGTCGCTGCGGGCGCTACCGACCTGAGCGGCCCCAGCTTCTCCATCGCCGACGACACTGCCGCGCAAGCCCAGGCACGCAAGGCGGCCGTGCAGAAAGCGGAGAAGATGGCCCGCGAATATGCCGAATGGACCGGCTATACCGGTGTGCGGGTGCTGAAGATCAGCGAAATGGTCGATGCCGGCGCACCGATGCCGATGATGCGTGCGGTGGCGATGGAGGCCTCGGCAGCCTCGACGCCGGTCCAGCCGGGCATGGTCGGAACCTCGGTTACGGTCTCGATCACGTACGAAATGACTCGTTAAGGAAATAGAGGATTAATCTGAATATCGGG
>JAHDXX010000099.1:402-6536 GCA_023384025.1 Sphingomonadaceae bacterium | reverse complement strand
GGGCAACCACAGCATTCAGAACTTGTTCAATGCCCCGCGCCTAGGCAGGAACGCATGATGCGCAAGCTTCTCCTCTCCTGTCTGGCCGGGGCCCTGATCGCCCCCATGCCGATTGCAGCCCAGCCGCGTTCCGACCAGGGCGAGGCGCGCAAGGAAATGCAGGCGGGCAACATCCTGCGTTCGCGCGAGATCGAGGCCCGTATCCTGCCGACCATGCGCGATGCCGAGTACCTCGGCTTTGCCTACGATGCGACGGCAATGGCGTACCGGCTCAAGTTCATCCGTGATGGCCGCGTGCTGTTCGTCGATGTCGATGCCCGCACCGGTCGGGTGCTGCGGCGCACCCAGTAGATGTGCGCAGCCACCAAGGCCGTGTTGACGCCATCCCGCCAAGCGACCACTTAAGGCGCACAGTCAAGCAGGCACCACAGGGGAGCCCTCACCAATGCGTATCCTGATCGTCGAGGATGAGCCGACACTCGGCAAGCAATTGAAGTCGACCCTCGAGCAGACCGGCTATGCCGTGGACCTGTCGGTTGACGGCGAGGACGGGCACTTCATGGGCTCGACCGAAGAATACGACGCGGTGATCCTCGACCTCGGCCTGCCGGAGATCGACGGGCTGACCGTGCTCGGCATGTGGCGCAAGGAAGGGCGCAAGTTCCCCGTCCTGGTGCTGACCGCGCGCGATTCGTGGTCGGACAAGGTCGCCGGGCTCGATGCCGGGGCCGACGACTATCTCGCCAAGCCGTTCCGCACCGAGGAACTGATTGCCCGCCTGCGCGCGCTGATCCGCCGTGCCTCGGGCAACACCTCGGCCGAGCTGACCGCAGGCGAAGTGCGGCTCGATACCCGTTCGGGCCGGGTCACGCTCAATGGCGAGCCGGTCAAGCTGACCGCGCAGGAATACAAGCTCCTGAGCTACCTCATGCACCACAAGGGCAAGGTGGTGAGCCGGACGGAACTGATCGAGCATATCTACGATCAGGATTTCGACCGCGATTCGAACACGATCGAAGTGTTCGTCACCCGCATCCGCAAGAAGCTGGGTGCGGACGTGATCACCACGATCCGCGGCCTTGGCTACAGCCTTGACGATCCGGCTGAAGGCACCCGCGGATAGCGTCCGGCTCAATTCTCCGTTCGCCCCGAGCTTGTCGAAGGGCTGTCCTTGTCTGTGAGGTAGCAAGAAAGTGCGGTCCTTCGACAAGCTCAGGACGAACGGAGCATAGACATGCAGGAACCCGTTCCCCCCGCGATCGCTCCGCATACCGGCAGCCTGTCGCGCCGGATGATGGTGATCGCAGCAGGCTGGATTCTGGTCCTGCTGCTGGCCGGCGGGTTCGCGCTCGATCGCACGCTGAGCAGCCTGATCCAGCGCAATTTCGACAACCAGCTCGAATACCTGCTGACGGCGATGATCGCTTCGGCGGAGATCGAGCAGGATGGCGAAGTGGTGTTCTACCGCGCGCTGGGCGACCAGCGGTTCCTCGAACCGAACAGCGGCCTCTACTGGCAGATTACCGGCGCCGGGCATGACCCATGGCCCTCGCGCAGCCTGTGGGACCGCACGCTGGAGCTGCAAGGCGACCATTTCGACAACGAACCGCATTTCTACGACAGCGCGCAGTTCACCGACGAGCCGCTGCGCGTGGTCGAACGCACGGTTATCCTGCCTGACAGCGAGACACGCTGGACCTTCGCCGTCGCCTCGGCCACCGGCGAGCTCAAATCGCAGCAGGCGCAGATCCGTGCGATCCTGCTGTGGAGCTTCGCCGTGCTCGGGCTGGGCCTGTTCCTGATGGCGGCGTTGCAGAGCTGGTATGGCCTGCGTCCCTTGCGCCGGGTGCGTGCGGCGATCCAGCGCATCCGGACAACCGGCACCAACCGGGTGACCGACCCATTGCCGCTGGAAGTCCAGCCGCTGGTGCAGGAGTTGAACATGCTGCTGGCGCACAGCGAGCAGCAGGCCGAGGAAGCGCGCACCCATGCCGGTAACCTGGCTCATGCGCTCAAGACGCCGCTGACCGTGGTCAACAACGCTGCGACAGCCCATGCGCCTGACCTCGCCGAGACAGTGATCCGCGAAGCGCGCACCATGCAGCGGCATGTCGAGCACCATCTCGCCCGCGCCCGCGCTGTCGGTCGGCGGGCGGTCGGCCTCGCCAGTACCCCGGTGTGCGAGAGCGCCGAAGGGGTGCGCCGCGCGGTCGAGCGGCTCTATCCTGACGTGCGGTTCGATATCGACGGCAACCGTGACGCCCGGGTTTCGATCGAGCGGCAGGACCTTGACGAGATACTCGGCAACCTGATCGAGAATGCGGCCAAGTATGGCGGCGGCAGCGTGTTCGTGACGGTCGATGCGGAACGCGAAGCGGAACAGTGCGTGATCTGGGTCGAGGATGACGGCATGGGCATCCCCGAGGCGGAATGGCCGCGCATCTTCGATCGCGGCGCGCGGCTCGACACCGGCAAGCCGGGCACAGGCCTTGGCCTTGCAATCGTGCGCGATGTTGCGGAAATCTACGGCGGCAGCGTGTCGCTGGCGGAAAGCGAGGATCTGGGCGGTTTGCTCGTGCGGCTCAGCCTGCCGCGCCCCGCTCAAGCCACAACGGCCTGATCAGCGCGCGCCGGAGCCCCACTTCTGCACCATGTCGCGCAAGGCGGAATCGTGCCGCTGCCGGTCGCGATCATTGTGCCAGCGCAGCATGCGGATGGTGCCGAGCGATTCCTCTTCCTCGAACTCGAGACCGGCATACTGGCCCTTGGTCCAGACCACGGCAAACACGGCCTCCATCGGCGAGCACGACAGGATCCCGCGCCGGCCCATGTGCAGGGGGGCATCGGAAATGATCCGCGCCCCGGTTTGGGAAATGTCTTCCAGCGCACAGTCGAATTCGCCGTCGAGCAGCACCAGCTTGCCCGGCAGGCAGACCGTCAGCCGTTCCGAACGGCGGCGGCCGAGAACCCCGGCCAGATCCGGTGCTGAGGCGAGAGGGAGGTTCGGAACGCTTGCCATGCCATGGTTAATAGCGCGGCAAGCATAACATCCGGTAAACGCGGGATAGGGGTTTGCTCTTAACCCTCGCGCGCTTTCTCGTGGTGGCGGATCACTTCCTCGATCACGAAGCGGATGAACTTCTCGCCGAACTCGGGGTCGAGGTCCGATTCTTCCGCCAGCTTGCGCAACCGGGCGATCTGGCGCTCTTCCCGGCCCGGATCGGACGGGGGCAGGGCGCTGGCCGCCTTGTAGGCGCCGACCGCCTGGGTGATGCGGAACCGCTCGGCCAGGATATGGACCAGGGCGGCATCGATATTGTCGATGCTGCGGCGGAATGCGGCGAGTTGCGGGTCGGGTGCGGGTTCGGTCATCGCCGCATCGCCTATCACGGGGTGGCGCTGCATTCCAAGCCTTCTCAAGTCTTGCCTTCGCTGCGCGACAGTCGCATGGCGGCTGCGATGACCGCAGAAATCGTCCCCCTGCCGCGCAAGCGCCCCACGCTCGATCCGATGCTGGCCCTGACCGCGAGCGGCATGAATTCGGTGAACGCTGTCATCCTCGACCGGATGCAGAGCGAGATCCCGCTGATTCCGGCGCTGGCCGGGCACCTGATTTCCGGCGGCGGCAAGCGGCTGCGCCCGATGCTCACCCTCGCCGGGGCGGAGCTCGTCGGGTACCAGGGCACCCGACATCACAAGCTCGCCGCTGCGGTCGAATTCATCCACACCGCCACCCTGCTGCACGACGACGTGGTTGACGGCAGCGAGCTGCGCCGGGGCAAGGCGGCGGCCAACATCATTTTCGGCAATCCGGCGACGGTGCTGGTCGGCGATTTCCTGTTCAGCCGCGCGTTCGAGCTGATGACCGAGGACGGCAGCCTCAAGGTGCTCAAGATCCTCTCCAGCGCCAGCGCGATCATTGCCGAGGGCGAAGTCTCGCAGCTGACCGCGCAGCGCCAGATCGGCACCAGCGAGGAACGCTACCTCTCGATCATCGGCGCGAAGACCGCCGCGCTGTTCGCCGCCGCCAGCCGGATCGCGGCCGTGGTGGCCGAATGCGACGAAGCGCAGGAACAGGCGCTGGAGGATTACGGCCGCAACCTCGGCGTGGCGTTCCAGCTGGTCGACGATGCGATCGACTACGATTCCGATGCTGCGGAAATGGGCAAGGATCAGGGTGACGACTTCCGCGAAGGCAAGATGACCCTGCCGGTGATCCTCGCCTATGCCCGGGGCACCGAGGAAGAGCGCAAGTTCTGGCAGCTGGCGATTGCCGGGCACCGTTCATCCGATGAGGACCTTGCCGAAGCGATCCGGCTGATTGGCAAGTACGATGCGGTCGAGGCCACCCGCGAGCGCGCGCGGCATTTCGCCCAGCGCGCGATCGACGCGATCTCGATCTTCCCCGACAGCAAGGCCCGCGCCGCGATGGCCGAGGCGGCACAATTCGCGGTCGCGCGGGGGTATTGATCGCCAGCTCCGTTCGTATCGAGCGGAGGCCGCAGGCCGCAGTCGAGATACCGCGCGCGGCGCATCCGTGTCTCGACTTCGCTCGACACGAACGGATATGGGTTGTGTTGTGACCGCCGACCTCCCCATCCATGTTGTCCTGCCACGCCTGCTCGCCGCCTTGCGCGGGCAGGGAGCGGCGGTGCTGGTGGCACCTCCCGGGGCGGGGAAGACCACGGCGGTGGCACCGGCGCTGCTGGGCGAGGACTGGTGCACTGGCCAGGTAATCCTGCTTTCCCCCCGCCGCGTTGCAGCGCGCGCTGCGGCGGAGCGGATGGCGGAACTGCTCGGGGAAAAGGCTGGAGAGACGGTGGGTTATCTCACGAGGCTCGACAGCAGGACAAGTTCCCGCACCCGCGTGCTGGTGATGACCGAGGCGATTTTCGTCAACCGGATCGTCGCCGACCCGGAACTGGCGGGGGTTTCCGCCGTGCTGTTCGACGAGGCGCACGAGCGGCACCTCGACAGTGACCTCGGGCTGGCGCTGGCGCTGGAGAGCCGCAGCATTTTGCGCGAGGACCTGCGCGTCTGCGTGATGTCCGCCACCATCGACGGCGCGCGCTTCGCCCGCCTGCTGGGCGAGGATGCAGCGGTGATCGAAAGCGAGGGCAAGGCGTACCCGCTGGAAATCAGGTGGTTGGGCTCGGCTCCTGACAAACGGCTGGAAGACGCGATGACCGCCGCGGTGCTGACCGCCTGGCGCGATGAGAGCGGCGACATTCTCGCCTTCCTCCCCGGCGTTGGCGAAATCGAGCGCACGCGCGAGCGGCTGGTAGAGCGCCTGCCTGACGTTCCGGTCCTGCCGCTCCATGGCCAGTGCGAGCCCGCAGCCCAGCGCGCCGCGATCCGCCGCGACGCGCAAGGGCGCCGCCGGATCGTGCTGGCGACGGCGATTGCCGAAACCTCACTCACCCTCGATGGCGTGTCGGTGGTGGTCGACAGCGGCCTTGCCCGCCATGCCGAATTCGACAAGGCGGCGGGCACCACGCATCTCGTCACCCGCCGCGCCAGTCAGGCCTCCGCCGCGCAGCGGGCGGGGCGCGCGGCACGGCAAGGGCCGGGGGTCGCTTTCCGGATGTGGGAAGAAGCGGGCCATGCCGGGCGCCCGCCGTTCGACCTGCCGGAAATCGAGACCGCCGACCTTGCTCCGCTGGTTCTGTCGCTGGCCCGCTGGGGTACCGCCGACCCGGCCAGCCTGCCCTGGCTCGACCCGCCGCCTGTGGCTTCGCTAGCGGCGGCGCGGGCGCGGCTGGAGGGGCTGGGCGCGCTCGATCAAACCGGGCGGATTACACTGCGCGGGGAGGCACTCGCTGCCTTGCCGCTGGACCCGGCGCAGGCGGCAATGGTGCTGTTCGGTGCGGAGCATGGGGCTCCGGGGCCGGCGGCACAACTCGCGTTGCTGTTGCAGGAGCGTGGGCTCGGCGGGCGCGGCGAGGACCTCGCTGCCCGGCTGCAACGGTGGCAGGGCGACCGTTCGCCCCGGGCGGAGGCCAGCCGCAAGCTGGCGGCGCGATGGGGGGACCTCGCAAAGCAAGCCTCCGTTCGTGGGGGGGGGGGGGGGGGGGCACCACGGGGCGGGGGGGGGGGGGGGGGCGGGCCCGACGGGCGGGGGTGGCCCCGGCCCC
>JAHDXX010000099.1:0-392 GCA_023384025.1 Sphingomonadaceae bacterium | reverse complement strand
GTCGGCCGCTGGCGATGTCCGCGGCACCCGCGGAGTAGATCATGGCCACGCCCATGGCCGCCAGCATCACCGTCGCGATGATGATCGGGGTGTCCGCCTCGTGGCGCTCGCGGAGGGGGCCCTTGACCACCCCCCCGTTCGTGTCGCGCCCCGCCGCCACACACCGGGCTCGGTGTCTCGACTTCGCTCGACACGAACGGAAGTGGTGCCCCCGGCCATCCTCCTTGCCGCCGGTTTGCCGGACAATGTCGCGCGACGCCGCGATCCATCGGGTGAGCACTGGCTCAGTGCAGGCGGGCGCGGCTTCGTGCTTGATCCGGCCAGCCCGCTTGCACGAGCCGAGTGGCTGGTGATCGGCGATGCGCAAGGGCAGGCCAAGGGCGCGCGGATCA
>JAHDXX010000098.1:1363-10884 GCA_023384025.1 Sphingomonadaceae bacterium | reverse complement strand
TGGCCAAAATGGCCCATTGCTTCGTTGGGAAGCCTTGAAATATCGACATATTCCCCCGCCTTCCCGCCTTGCACTGAGCCATTTTGACTCAAACCTCGAAGGCGCGGTTAATGGGTCCTGACCCTAGAGCGACGGGCGAGAGAGGTGGACCCAAGGTTCAACCCCCGTTCGTCCTGAGCCTGTCGAAGGACCGTCCTACTTCGATCGGTCATTGGGTGCACGTGAAGCAGAAGGGCAGGGCTTCGACAGGCTCAGCCCGAACGGACGTTGTTCCAGGATTGGGCGCTAGCGCCAGCTGTCGAGCCACATCCACGTCTCGAAGGCGGTCTCGCTCGCCAGAGGTGCGGCGCTGTAGATCGGCCGGAACCAGGCAAACAGCGACGCGCTCCCGGCAAGCACCAGAAGCATGGGCCAGCGCCGACCGCCCTTCCACATCGCGGCCAGCCACAGCGCCAGCGCGGCGCAGAGGAACAGGTGCGGCACGAAGTAGTGGTAGTAGAACTGCACCGGCTTGGCGGCGATGGCCCAGAAACCCAGCGAGACGGCGTAGAGCGCCACCACCGCCAGCGTATCCCACCGGCGCCGCGTAACCCCGGCCCACAGGCACCAGCCGAGCGCAGGCAGCCCGGCGAGCATGGTCAGCGGGTTGCCGAGCAGCAGCACGCCGCGCAGCACCCCGTCGACCGGCTCGTAGAAGTACCAGATCGGTCGCAGGTTGAGCGCCCATTGCCACCAGTGCGACTGGTAGGGATGGGCTTCGGTCACGCTCTGTTGCAGCGCGAACATCTCGCGGTGCAGGGCGAGGAACGCGGCGGGGTCGAGTGCCTGGCCGGTGATCAGCGCGGGGGGCACGAAGCTGGCCCAGTAGACCGCGAGCGGGACCAGCCCGAGCCATAGCGCGGCTTCCAGCAGCGAGACCCCGGGGACCGGGATGCCGCGGCGGCTCAGCAGCAGGCGCCGCCGCCCGGCTGCCATGCGCGCGGCGAGGAAGGCGAGGCCGGGCAGCGGCAGGAGCGGGGCGACGTTCCACTTGCTCGCCAGCGACAGGCCCAGCGTGATCCCGGCAAGGGCGAGCCGCAGGCGGCCGCTCTCCGGCGCGCGCACGGCGGCGGCGAGCTGCCACAGGGCGATCATCAGGAACGCGGCCATGAACACGTCGAGCATGGCAATGCGCGATTGCACGAACAGGAACCCGCCGCTCGCCAGCAGCACGCCGAAGGCGAGCGTCGCGAGCCGGTCATGGCTGGCATGCCACAGCGCACGCATGGCCGCGTAAAGCGCGAGGGTTCCGGCGAGGGCGGGAGCGAGTCGCCAGCCCCAGGGCGTGTCGCCCAGCAATGCGATGCCGAGCGCGATCAGCTCCTTGCCGAGCGGCGGATGCTCGCGGTTGAGCCAGCCGCTCCCGTCGAGCAGGGCGCGGGCAGCGGGGAGGTAATGGACCTCGTCGAAATTGGGAACCGGCGGCAGGGCTAGCCCCGTGAAGGCGAGAATCGCGAAGGCCAGCGCCACGATCGCGCAGGGCGTGCGGAAGGATATCTGCCGGTGGGGAGCAAGGGGCATGGGAACGGTCTACCCCGCGTCCCGGAGCGGGACAAGCAGCCTGCCGGACCTTACGAAATGTGTAGCAAGGCTACGTAAAATCGGCTAGCGGCGCAACAATCAGGTCATGCGCGAAGCCTGATTATAACAATTCAAACACGGGTCGGTCAGCGCACTTTCGAAAGATTGGCCATGAATCTTGTCTGCAAAATCTTTGGTCACAAGATAAACCGGCGCCGCGTGCGGAAGGTCGGAGGGGCCCATTTCGGGCGCTGCCGCCGCTGCGAAGCGCACCTGCGCCGCACGAGCGAAGGCTGGGTCACCTACAACCCGCACAAGTTCGAGCATAGCGACGACCCTGGCGGCGGGGTCGCCCTCGACACCTGAGCGGTGCGGGTCAGGCGACCTGCGCCCGCCGCTCCAGCCACCACAACCGCGCGACCATCGCCAGCAGCCCGATGCTGGCGGTCGCGGCGACGAGCAGCACCCACGGCAGCGGGCGCATCCCGGCGGCACGGGCGCGCGGCATGATGAAGAACAGTGCCAGACTGGTTGCGATCAGCAGGTCGTACCACACCTGGATGCCCCAGAAGTTCATCGTGTGGTTGGCGATCACGGTGAGCACGCCCTCGCGCGCGATGGTCACGGCGGTGAGCCCGGCGAAACCGGCCAGCAGTGCTCCGGCGAGCAGCGGAGAGCCGCTCACGCTGCGGGTGGTCAGAATGCGGACCAAGACCGGCGCGATCATCGCCGCCCCGATCCAGAACAGCCAGCCAAACAGGTCCATCGCGCGTCTCCCGAGTCGAATGTAGCAACCGCTACAGTTGTAGCGTGATGTAGCGACTGCTACAATACGGCATGACCGCCACCCGCCTGTCCCGCGACGTCCTGTTGCCGCGCCTTGCCGCGCATGTGCTGGAACACGGGCTGGCGGATGCGAGCCTGCGCCCGCTCGCCCGGGCAGCGGGGACCAGCGACCGTATGCTGCTCTACCATTTCGGTAGCAAGGAGCAGCTGGTGGCGGACCTGCTCGCGTACCTCGCCGGGCAATTCTCCGCCGCGCTCGACCGGGCCTTTCCGGCAGAGCGCGCTGCCTCGCGCGAGGATTGCGTGGCGCAAGTTCTGGCGATTACCGGCGAGGGCACGTTCCAGCCATTCATGCGGGTGTGGTGGGACATCGTCTCGGGCTGCGCGGCGGGGAATGCCGCCTATCTCGAAGCGGCGGGGGCGATCATGGACGGGCTGCTGCAATGGGTCGTCGATCACCTGCCCGAAGACGATCCCGACCCGCAGGCCGGCGCACGCATGGTCCTGACTTACATCGAAGGCGCACAGATGCTCGCCGCGGTCGGGCGCGGGGACATCCCGCAAGCAGGTCTTTCCGCCCTGTAAGCGCGCCGGTGCTTGTCGCCGCTGCGCCGCCCGCCTATCGCTGCGCGCCATGAAGAAGACCACCGGCACCGACCGTTCGATCACCTCCAAGTGGCGCCCCGCGACGCAGGCCGTGCGCGGGGGCACCTGGCGCAGCGAGCATGGCGAGACCAGCGAGGCGCTGTTCCTCTCCAGCGGCTATACCTACGACGACGCGCAGACCGTCGCCGACCGGTTCGCGGGCGAGGCGCAGGGGATGACCTATTCGCGGCTGCAGAACCCCACGGTGGCCATGCTGGAAGAACGCATCGCGCTGATGGAGGGGGCCGAAGCCTGCCGCGCGCAGGCGAGCGGGATGGCGGCGATGACCACCGCGCTGCTGTGCCAGCTTTCCGCCGGGGACCACGTGGTCGGCGCGCGCGCCGCGTTCGGATCGTGCCGCTGGCTGCTCGACCACCTGTGCCCGCGCTTCGGGATCGAAGTGAGCGTGATCGACAGCACCGACAATGCCGCGTGGGAAGCCGCGATCCGCCCCAACACCAAGGTCTTCTTCTTCGAGACCCCGGCCAACCCGACGCTCGACGTGGTCGACCTCAAGTTCGTGTGCGACCTCGCCCGCGCGCATGGCATCACCACCGTGGTCGACAACGCCTTCGCCACCAGCGCGCTCCAGCGCCCGCTCGACTTCGGGGCAGACGTGGTCGCCTATTCGGCGACCAAGCTGATGGACGGGCAGGGCCGGGTGCTGGCAGGCGCAGTGTGCGGCACCGAGCAGTTCATCAACGAGGTGCTGCTGCCGTTCCAGCGCAATACGGGTCCGAACCTGTCGCCGTTCAACGCCTGGGTGGTGTTGAAGGGGCTGGAAACGCTCGACCTGCGCGCCCGCCGGCAGAGCGAGAACGCATTGGAAGTCGGCCGCTTCGTCGAAAGCCGCGCCCCGCGGATCATGCACCCCGGCCTGCCGAGCCACCCGCGCCACGAAATGGCGCTCAAGCAGATGGCGATGACCGGGCCGATCTTTGCCTTCGATGTCGAGACCCGCGAGAAGGCGTTTGCGCTGCTCGATGCGCTCGAGCTGGTCGACATATCCAACAACATCGGCGACGCGCGCAGCCTGCTGTGCCACCCCGCGAGCACGACCCACGCCAACATGGGCGAGGATGCGCGGCTGGAAATGGGCATCGGGCAAGGGATGCTGCGGATCAATGTCGGGCTGGAAGACCCGCTCGACGTGATCGAGGATCTGGCACAGGCGTTCGACAGGGCCGGGCTCTAGAGTGGACCTGTTCACCACGACCGACTGGGCACTCGCCGCCGGTATCCTGCTCGCGGCCACGCTCTATTCCAGCGTCGGCCATGCCGGAGCCTCGGCCTATATCGCGTTGATGGCGCTGTTCGGCGTGCCTGCGGCGGTGATGCGCCCGACCGCGCTGGCGCTGAACGTGCTGGTCGGCTCGCTTGCTTCCTGGCGCTATGTCATGGCGAAGCAGTTCCGCTGGCGAGTGTTGTGGCCGTTCCTGCTCGGCGCTGCGCCGATGGCCTATATCGGCGGAGGCATCCACCTACCGGGCGAATGGTATCGTCCGCTGGTCGGCGTGGTGCTGTGGATCGCGGCGGTGCGGCTGCTGTGGCCAAGGGAGCTGCGGACCGAGACCCAGTGGCGCGACCCGCCGGTCTGGGCGGGAATTGCGGCCGGGGCGGGGATCGGGCTGTTATCCGGCCTGACCGGAACCGGGGGCGGGATCTTCCTCTCGCCGATCCTGCTGTTCATGGCGTGGTCGCCGGTGCGACAGTCGTCCGGGATCGCGGCGGTGTTCGTGCTGGTCAATTCGGTTTCCGGCCTTGCCGGCAATTTCGCCTCGCTCGGCTCGCTCCCGCCGCAACTGCCGCTCTATGCCGCCGCAGCGCTACTCGGCGGGATTGCCGGAACCTCGCTCGGCGTGCGCCTGCAAAGCCCGTGGCTGACCCGCGCGCTCGGGCTGGTGCTGGTCATCGCGGGGGCCAAGCTGGTGGGGGTGTATTAGGCGAGCCTGCCTCCTGACAGGTTTCCATTGCCTCATCCCCGTTCGCCCTGAGCTTGTCGAAGGGCTGCACTTTCTTCGGGCGGGTGCGCGACGGGTTTAACGGTGAAGAACAGTGCTTCGACAGGCTCAGCACGAACGGATGGTGTTTTTTTTGGCGCGATTGCGCTTCTAGATCGCCAGCTCCATCCGCAGCGCGTTAGCGATCGCTTGAAGGTCGCCATACCCTTCCGGCCCCGCCAGTTCGAGCAGCGCCACCGGGCAGGCGTGGATCATCGCGGAGACCACCAGCCCTTCGTGCCGGGTCATGCGCGGGGCGCAGCACGGCGCGATCCGGATCGGCCCCTGGGCGCGGTGCGCCAGCGCGTGGAGGAAGGCGCGGGTCAGGTGCAGCGCGCGCAGGAACCCGCCGCCGAAGTGATCCAGCGCGAGCAGGGCGGCATGGGCATCGTGCAACCCGTGGATTGCCATGCGGCGGAACAGGAGCAAGGCGACCTGTTCGCGGCGCCTGGCGGGCAGGGCCAGGGGCAGGGCGCAGGTCTGGCGGGGCGATTCGGGCATGGGATTCTCCGGCAACTCCCTCACATAATATGCGAACGATTATCATTAGCAATAAAGAATGCGCGATAATGGCGATGGCGGCGTGCCATTGTCCGCGCTAGCTAGGGTCAGGACCCTCGGAAATGCCCAGCCGGAGGAATGCCGCCCATGGCCCGTACCGTCGAGTTCCTGTTCGATTTCGTCAGCCCCAATGCCTATCTCGCGTGGTATCCGCTGAAGGACGTGGTTGCCCGCACGGGCGCCAGCCTCACCGTCACCCCGGTGTTCCTTGGCGGAATGCACCGGCTGACCGGCAATGCCCCGCCGATGATCCGCGACGCCGAGGTGAAGGGCAAGGTCGAGTACGGCATGCTGGAAATGCAGCGCTTCATCGCGAAACACGGCTTCGACAAGTACCGCCTGCACCCGCAGTTCCCGTTCAACTCGGTCACGCTCCAGCGCATGCTGCTGGCGGTCGAAGGCGAGGACCGGCTGCGGCTGGTCGATGCCCTGCTGCCTGCACTGTGGGAACAGGGTGTGCCGGTCGACGATCCGGCGGCCATCGGCGCGGTGCTGGCCGGGGCCGGGTTCGATCCGCAGGCCCTGCTCGCCGCAACGCAGGATGGGGCGATCAAGCAGGCGCTGATGGACAGCACGCAGAACGCGGTCGACCGCGGCGCGTTCGGCATCCCGACCTTCTTTGTCGGCACCGAGATGTTCTTCGGCAAGGAGCGGCTCGGGCAGGTCGAGGAGGAGTTGCTTAAGTATTAACCCTGTCGCAATTCCTCGATGAAACTACCCATCACCGATTCAAGGTCGGGGTACGCTGGATGCGTGGCGAAGTGATTGCCTAATTCGGTGTCTATCTGCTCAACTGTCTTGGCGTCTTCAGTAGAGGGCGCCGCCCAGGCCCGACCCGGGTGAAGAGTATCCCAGGGCGATCGCTTGTTCGCGCGAGTGGTCGCTGAATCACCGTGCTTGCCAAGGCCATAAAGGATATTCGTTTCATTGTTCCAGATCGGGCGGAACAGATGAATAAGGTAGTCCTCGGCCGCTGTTTCCCACCCGCTTTGAACCACTAGTGACCGAAATTCGAAATCAGCAAGGTCAAGCGTGCTCATGGCCTTGGCGATATTCTTCCGATGTTCATTCAGTCTGCTGCACAGCTTCGGGCCTTGCTCGCTGGGGGTTCGGGCGTTACTCAACTTGGGCGAGGCTTGTCCGACATAGATCGGCGTCTCGGTACTGCTGATGGGCTGATACGCCGGAAACGAGCCCCGGTAATATATGGCATAAACACCCGAACCATAGAACTTCGGAAAGTCTGAAAGCGGCTGGCGATCCTGTGCCACCATAGCCAAGGCCACGAAGCGACCAACCACCTTGGGGTTGCTCGGGTCAAATACCGATGTCGGCTGTGAGATCGGATCGAGCTTGGCCAACAAAGCCGTCAACTCGTCGATCGCTTCCTTGATTTGCGTTTCGAACTTCTTGCGCTTTGCTCTCGACAACGAGTAATCGTTCGCTTCGGTGGTGAGCGTTTCAAGACTTGCACGAAGTGCATCGACAGTCCCGGAAGCAGTTTTTCGATTATTCATGCCCTCTCCGCGAGTCGGGCGGCAACACCGGCCCCGATCACGCGGGCTAATTCAACTGGCACGGCATTGCCAAGCTGGCGCATGGATTCTGTCCACGAACCATGCAAACGATAGTTGTCCGGAAAAGTCTGCAACCGGGCGCTTTCTCGGACTGTAAAATACCGCACTGACCCGTCGGGTCGAAGCAGCATGTTCTCTCCGCCTGGCACTCCATGCACCCCTGCCTTGAGCGTCTTGGCAGGCAAGTCCAGAGGGCTGCCGGTATGCCCCGGATAGCTTCGTGCACCTGGTTGGTACCGGTGATTGTTAAAGCGACGCGCTTGACCTGCTTGGTGCTGCGGATCGGGTAGATCCCCTATTGCATCCCGCACCGTGCGCCATGCTTCGGTCGCTGGACGCTCGGCCAGCTTAAGTGCGCGTGATAGCAAGCGGGGATCAGTGAGGCCGATTACTCGCGCCTTATGGCGATCACCGTACTCGCAGCTGCGGAACTGATCCCAAAGCAAGGCTTCAAGCGAATGGGTCTCGCGCGGAAATGACCATTCAATGCCAAGGTCTTGTCGGAAGCCGACAAAGACCACCCGCTCACGACGCTGCGGTACGCCATAATCGGCGGCATTCAGTACCCGATAGACGACCTTGTATTGCAGGCCGGTATGCTGCCCGGAGGTATGATGCGCTTCGAGGCGTGAAAGGTGCGAATGCCATTCTTCATCTGCGCGCCGGACCAAGTCCGGGTAAGTTAGCTGATGCACGACGTAGGCCAGATAGGTCGCGAACGAAGCACGGGTTAGGCCCTTCACGTTTTCGAACACAAACGCTGGTGGCTTGGTTTCGCGGACTACCCGCACCGCCTCGCCCCACATATCGCGATGGTCGGCGTGCGCGCGATGCTTGCCGCCGAGCGAAAAGGGTTGGCATGGCGGGCCACCACTCACGAGGTCGATCTTTCCCTCGAAAGGCCGGAAATCGACTTTGCGTACATCGCCTTCGACCGGCTCCGGCCACAGCGCAACCGGGTTGGCCTTCTGCCGACGATTCTCGCGAATTGTGTCGCAGCACCAGCGATCCCACTCGACCACCTTTGCAGGGCGGAAACCCGACTCACAAAGGCCCATGCCAAGCCCTCCGGCGCCGGCGAAAAGCTCGATTGACAGCATTTCTTTACTCATCCCCCTCGACTATGTTCTTATGTTGTTCCAGTCAACACTGGCCTGGTTCAATTTCCCCCAAATCGGTCCAATTCGACGATCATCAATTTGGCGACTGCCGCAAGTTCCTCAGCCGCAAGCGGGGGCAGGACTGGAAGGGACTGGTCGAAGGGGACGGTTCGGGTTCGCTCGATGAAGTCTCGCCCTATCGCCTTGCCGCGCAGCTCAACCGGCCGCTGCTCCTCGCGCACGGGACGGAGGACACCAACGTGCCGTTCAGCCAGTTCCGCTCGATGCGCGATGCCGCCGCCAAGGGCGCGCCGGTCGCGCCGCAGCTGCTGGTAATCGAGGACGAAGGGCACAGCTTCTCCAGCCCGGAGAACGAAGGCACCTGGTACGAAGCGCTGGAAAAGTTCCTCGCCGAACATAACCCAGCGGATTGATTTCACACCCCCCGATTGCGCCCGCGCGCGCGGGTCGCTACCTTGGCGCGGTCATGAAGCAGTTGTTCCAGCACGCCGCCACGACCCACGCGATCACCGTGCGCGTTGCGGTCAATTTCCTGCCCGAGCAGTCGCAGCCGGATGCGGGGCGGTGGTTCTGGGTCTACCACATCCGGATCGAGAACGGCGGGCACGAGCCGGTCCAGCTGATCACCCGCCACTGGCGCATCACCGACGGGCGCGGGATGGTCAACCTCGTCGACGGCGAGGGGGTGGTCGGCGAACAGCCGCTGCTCGCCCCGGGGCAGAGCCATGACTATGTCTCCGGCTGCCCGCTGACCACGCCGACCGGCTCGATGGAGGGGTTCTACACCTTCCACAAGGACGACGGATCGCCGATCGAGGTGCGGATTCCGTTCTTCCCGCTGGCGGCGCCCGCCGAAGCGGAGTAACGGCCCCCGCCATGAAGCGTACGCACCTGCCCCTCAACGCCCTGCGCGTCTATGACGCCGCCGCCCGGCACCTCAGCTTCACCCGCGCGGCGGACGAGCTGGCGGTGACGCCCGCTGCGGTCGGCCAGCAGATCCGCGCGCTGGAGGATCACCTCGGCACGGTGCTGTTCCGCCGCACCAGCAAGGGGCTGGAGCTGACCGACGAGGGCCAGGCCGGGCTCGACGCGCTGCGCGAAGGGTTCCTCAAGTTCGAGGAATCGGTCCAGGCGATGCAGGCCGGGCAGGCGAGCGACCGCTACACCATCGCCGCCCCGCGCGAATTCTACGCCCAGTGGCTCGCCCCGCGCCTCGCCGCGTTCCGCGCCGCCAACCCCGACGTCCACTACCGCCTGGTCGAGAACGAACA
>JAHDXX010000098.1:0-1353 GCA_023384025.1 Sphingomonadaceae bacterium | reverse complement strand
GACTTCACCGAGGCCAACTTGGACCTCGCAGTGCGGCTGGTCGACGGGCCGGGCGAGCTCGAGGGGGTCGAGCTGGCCCCTGCGCGCCGCGTGGTCGTCGCCGCGCCTGATGCGAGCGAAGGGGCACTCGCCACCTGGATCGACTGGCCCGGCGCCCCGCTGCCCGATGGCGCGCAGGCGTGCATCGAGGTCGGCAACGCCGGGCAAGCGCTCAGCAGCGCCGTGGCAGGCCTCGGCAAGGCGATCCTGCCGTGGCTGCTGGTCGAGGAATCGGTCGAGGCGGGCAAGCTCGCGGTGCTGGAGGGGCCGGACGAAGGCCGCCGCGCCTACTGGCTCGTCGCCCCGCTGCCGCAATGGCGCCAGAAGAAGGTCAAGAGCCTCGTCGCGTTCCTGAGCGGGAGCTGAAGGTTACGGCTCCGCCGGGTGTTTCTCGCAGAGACGCGGGGGAGAAAAAGAGACGCGGAGATTCCGCGCCCGCCGCGCAGCGGCAGAAATTCTCGCACCAAGACACCAAGTCACTAAGAGGGCATTCCAGCACGCCCGAGCGCGACCCCCTTTGTGGCTTAGTGCCTTAGTGCGAACCAATTCATAGCGGCTTCGCCGCATGTTCATGTCCCCGCATCCCTCGCCTCAGCGCGGGGTAGGCGCTATGGCGCATCCGGTGGCGGGAGCTGCGGTCCGTCCGGCCCGTCCGGCTCCTGCGGCAAACCGCCCGCGCCTGCTTGCCCCAGCCGCCCGGCAAAATGGCGCGAGAGCGCGCATTCGCGGCTGTCCGCCCGCGCGTGCGCCCCCCACCCTGAAGCGCGCCCCACGCCCGCCAGCACTTCGGCCCGGATGCGTTCGTAGACCGGGTGGCCGGGTCGGATATGCTCGCTGTAGCGTTCGGGTCGGCGGTTGCGCAGGAAGAACATGACGAGCGCCTCGTTGTGCTGCATGCCGTAAGTGATGATGCCGCCATCGCGGTCGGTCTTCCACACCGGCGTGCCCTCGATCGCGCGGGCGAGCGCGCTGTCCTCCAGCCGTTGGACCCCGCGCTCGAGCGCGGCGTCCCACGCGGCGCTGAACCCTTCTGCCCCGGGCTGGTGGCGCAGCTTGTAGAGCGCCTCCAGCGACTTGCCGATATGCCGCGCGGCCTGGGCGACGATGCCGGTGGCCGCCAGATGCGCGATAAAGGCGCGCTGCTTGTCCGGCGTGATCGAATTGCGCCGCGGCGCCGCGTGGAGGTAGGGCGCAAAGGCGAGCAGCGGATCGTCCGCGTCCGGCTCCGGCGCGATGTGCGCGACGGCCGACGTGGCCTGCCGCGCCGTGGCGCGGGTGGGGGTGCACAAAGCCCCCTCCCGCTCGCGGGAGGGG
>JAHDXX010000362.1 GCA_023384025.1 Sphingomonadaceae bacterium | reverse complement strand
CCTCGTCTCGCTGGTCAGCGGGCATCGGGGCGGGGTGGGGCAGGGTCGTGAAGTGCATCCTGCGCGGTTAGTGCGGAGCGCGCGCGGTGGCAAGTATCCTCCCCGGAACGGAGAGGTGGGCGGCCCGCTGGGTGGTGGAGGGGCACGCTCTCCAATATGCCCAATACCCGTCGTCACCCCTGCGCAGGCAGGGGTCCATCCAGGCTTTGGGGTCGGGGGAAGCCAGGCCTGCGCTCAGCCCCCACGAGTGGGGTGAGGGCAGTGTGCGAACGAGAGCGTGATAGGCCCCTGCCTGCGCAGGGGCGACGGGGTTGGGGTGGAGCCTCGCCCATTGGTAGCGCTCCGCCGCTTCGCGTCGCGGTCCCCCTCCCTGTGCCGGGGAGGAATTCCGGGCCGCACACACCAAATGAAAAGGGCGCTTCCAGCCCGTCGGTGGAAACGCCCTTTCATGGTCAGCGGCCAGGAAGTGCCGCTCACGAAGCCTTTATCGGTAGTGGTTGGTTACCGATAATGCTCCGCGCGGAAACTTGCCGACCTCTCTGCTGAACCATGAGACATCGGATCACCTCCTTTCGCGCTTGTGAGCCAGACCCGCCGTTTCACCGGGGGCCGAGTGCCGCGTGTGCCGCTGGCCTCGACAAGGAATGTGAGTCAGTTTCTTTCACAAAACAAGGCTTGATTTAAAGTTTTACCACGTCACAATCGCGCGTCTTGGCCCGCTCGACCTGAGCGGGCCTTTTGCGTCTTACTGGCAGTCGTCGATAACCCGCGTGACTTCGGGCCAGGCGGGCAGGTAGAGCGCGGGCAAACCGGCGGTCTCCACGGCGAAACGCCCGCGCGAATAGGCCATCGCTGCCAGCAGCGGATCGCGCCCCGACAGGCGGGAGATGATCGAGGATTCCATCGCGCTCGCCGTCACGGCGCGTTCCAGGGTGCGGGTGCGCACGGTCATGCTCCGCGCATCCGCGACGCTGCCGATCACCGCGAGTTCGACATCCCTGTCCGCCGTGCAGGCGAGCTGGAACCGCATCCGGCCGTCGCTGCCGACGAATTCGGCAATCGAATCGCGCCCGGCCACGCGGTGGCGCCAGGTGCCGGGGGTGGCGGGCTCGCGGTCCCACGCGCGCGCAGGTGGCGGGGCGAGCACCGGTGCAGGGTTCGGGCGGGGCGAGGGTGTCGCGACCGGAGGCGGGGCAGGTGCGGGCGTCGGGCTGGCACAGGCGGCCAGCGCCGCGACCAGGGCAAGAGCGGCAATCCGGGGGAGCAGTGTGTGCGTCAAAGGTTCCATGTCCCTTTAATGCGCGCTAACCGCATTCGGGTCCATGGCCAAGAAACAACGTCTCGACCAGATGCTAGTCGAACGCGGGCTCGCCGAGAGCCGCACGCGGGCGCAGGCGCTGGTCATGGCGGGGCTGGTGTTCTCGGGCGAGACCAAGCTCGCCAAACCGGGCCAGCAGCTTGCCGGGGATGTGCCGCTGGACGTGCGCGGGCGCGACCACCCGTG
>JAHDXX010000097.1 GCA_023384025.1 Sphingomonadaceae bacterium | reverse complement strand
ATGCCGGCTACACCGACGGGGTCTTCGCCACCACGGCAGACGGCACTTCGTTCGACTGGGGCGTTGGTGCTTCCTATGCGGTGACCGACAGCCTCAGCCTCGGCGTCAACTATGTCGACACGCAGGGGCCGAGCATCGACAAGTTCACCGATCCGGGCATCTTCTTCACCCTCGCCTACAGCATGTAAGCGCTGGCGTAGCCGCAATCGGGCCCGCCCTGCCAACCGGCACGGCGGGCCTTTTTGTATCAGTCGATCAGGAACGTGACCGTGGTGACGACGCGGACTTTCTTGAACGGCGAGTCGCTCACGCCCCAGCCGCCCGCCTCGCCGTCGCGCCCTTCGATGGTGAAATAGCCCTGGGTCGCTTCCTTGATCGCACCGACATCGGCCCCGCTGTCGTTGGCGAACTGTTCAGCGGCTGCGCGCGCATCGCGGGTCGCTTCAGCCACCATCTCGGGCTTGATGTCGTTCAGCTTGGTGAAGGTGTAGGCCATGGCCGAGCCTTCCTCCAGGAATACCCCGCGGCTGACGAGGTCGAACTGCTGCGCGACCGCCTTCTGCGCCTTGTCGATATCGGTCGTGCGCAGGGCGAGCCGCTGGCGCACGGTGAAATTGGTCACGCCGTCGCTGGTGTAGCTGGTCACGTTGGCGCCGGTCGGCTGGAGCGCGTCCTTGGGGAAGCCAAGGCCGGTGAAGAATTTCTCGATCGCTTGCGTGTCCTCGCGCACTTTGGCCTGTGCGCCGGCAAGGTCGCTCGAGCTTGACGAGTAGGAGATGGTCCAGGTCGCAAGGTCAGCTGTGACATCGCGTTCCGCCAGGCCGCGAACCGTCACCGAACGGTCGGCATCCTTCGCGCGAACCAGCCCGTTGCCGAGCAGGTAACCGCCCGCGATCAGCCCGGCGGCAGCAATCGCCGCCGTGCCGAACCAGCGCTTCGTCGCCGGTTCGCGCAGGAACCCCTTCCATCCTTCGCCGCTATCAGACACAATCGCTTCGTCCATCGCACTGCCCCTCATTGTCAGTACGATGAGTTGTGCATTATCGTCGATGAACCGTTTTTGAACGAAAGGCCGCCCGATGGTGAAATACCTTCACTCGATGATCCGGATTACCGACCCGGAAGCGACGGTGGCGTTCTTCCGCCTGATCGGGCTGGAGGAAGTGCGCCGGTTCGAAGTGGAAGCGGGCCGGTTCACCCTGATCTTCCTGGCCGCGCCGGGGCAGGAGGGGCTGGCCGAGGTCGAACTGACCTACAACTGGCCGCCCGAGGATGGCAGCCCGGCCGAGGAATACAGTGGCGGGCGCAACTTCGGCCACCTCGCCTATCGCGTCGACAATATCTACGAGACCTGCCAGCGGCTGGCCGATGCGGGCCACGTGATCCATCGCCCTCCGCGTGACGGGCACATGGCCTTCGTCAAGTCGCCTGACGGGATATCGGTCGAATTGCTGCAGGATGGCAAGCTGCCGCCGCAGGAGCCGTGGGCCAGCATGGAAAACACCGGCACCTGGTAAGGCCGGTCAGGCCTCTTCCGGATCGGGCTGGCGGTTGGCGTCGGTCACCATCCGCAGCACGGCATAGCCGACCACTGCCGAGAGCAGCGAGCCGCCAAGAATGCCGATCTTGGCTTCGTCGATCAGCAGGCGATAGCCCGGGAAAGCCAGTTCGCTGATGAACAGCGACATGGTGAAGCCGATACCGCACAGGATCGTCACGCCCCAGATTTCGCTCCACCGCGCGCCATAGGGGCGGGCGGCAAATCCGATCCGGTCCGCGATCCAGATCGCGCTGAAAATGCCGAGCTGCTTGCCCAGGAACAGGCCGGCCGCAATCGCGATCGGCAGCGGGGCGAGCAGTTCCTCCGCGCCAAGCCCGGCGAGGCTGACCCCGGCATTGGCGAAGCCGAAAACCGGCACGACCAGGTAGGCGCTCCACGGGGCGAGCCCGTGCTCGAGCCGTTCGAGCATGGTGTTGTCGTCCTTGCCGACCATGGGAATGGTCAGCGCGGCAACCACGCCCGCAATGGTCGCGTGGATGCCCGAATTGAGCACGAAGTACCACAGCACCAGCGCCAGCAGGATGAACGGCAGCATGTGCGTGACCCGCATCCGGTTGAGCGCGAACATCACCGCGGTGACGACGATCGCGCCGACCAGCCAGGCGAGCTTGATGCCCGAGGTGTAGAACACCGCGATCACCAGCACCGCGCCGATATCGTCGACGATCGCCACGGTCAGCAGGAACAGCCGCAGCGAGCCGGGCACGCGATTGCCGAGCAGGCCGAGCACCCCCATGGCGAAGGCAATGTCGGTTGCCGCCGGGATCGCCCAGCCCTGCATCAGCCGCTCCGGACCGCCCTGGACGAAGAAGACGTAGACCAGCGCGGGTATTGCCATCCCCGCCGCAGCCGCAACCACCGGCAGGCGGCGTTGCTCGGCGGTCGAGAGCTGGCCTTCGATCCACTCCCGCTTCACTTCCAGCCCGACGACGAAGAAGAATACCGCCATCAACCCGTCGTTGATCCACAGGTGCAGCGTGTCGAGCTTGGGGATCGGAGTCCAGCCCAGTTCGCCGTTGAACAGGTGGTGGTAATCCTGCGCCAGCGCCGAGTTCGCCGCCACCATCGCCAGCGCGGCGACCACGATCAGCAGGATGCCTGCCGAAGCGTCGCCCACGAAGAGGGCGCGCACGGGGGCGAAGAAAGCGCGAAGCGGTCTGTTGTCCTGAGCCATTGCACGCCCCTCTTCCGCAAAAGTTTGCGCGTTGCAACTCTACCATGGTCGGTTTACCAGTGTTGCAGGGGGTCGCCGCTTGGAACTCTTTGGTTTCACAGCCTTGCAATGGCTTGTTCTGGTCCAGCACGAGTTGCTGCTGTTCGCGGCCATCTTCTTCCTGATTGGTGCGATTGACGATTTTTCAGTCGATCTCGCATGGCTCTGGCTGCGTCTGGGCGGACAGGCGCGCGACCGGCGCATACCGGCTGATATCGAGGCCGCTGGTCCGCTGGCGGGGCAGGCGGCGGTGTTCATCCCCGCGTGGGACGAGGCACTGGTGATCGGGCCGACCATCCACCACATGCTCGAAGCCTGGCCCCAGCGCGGTCTGCGGATCTATCTCGGCTGCTATGCCAACGACATGGCCACGCTGGAAGCGGCGCAGCAGGCTGCCGCAGGCGACCCGCGCCTGCGGATCGTGATCCATGACCGGGCAGGGCCGACCACCAAGGCCGATTGTCTCAACCGGCTCTACCGCGCGCTCGAACTTGATGAGGCCCGCCAGGGCGCACCTTTCCGCATGGTACTGCTGCATGATGCCGAAGACATGGTCGATCCGGCGGCGCTCGCGCTGCTCGACCGGGCAATCGGCGAGGCGGACATGGTGCAGCTGCCGGTGCTTCCCCTGCCGCAATCCGGCTCGCGCTGGATTGGCAGCCATTACTGCGAGGAGTTCGCCGAGCAGCACGGAAAGGCCCTGGTCGTCCGCGATGCATTGGGCGCCGGGGTGCCACTGGCCGGGGTTGGCTGCGCCATTTCGCGGGCCGCGCTCGACGCTTTGCCGCGGGTGGCAGGCTCAGATGGCCCCTTCTCTGCCGAGTGCCTGACCGAAGACTACGAGCTCGGGCTGGTCATCGCGCAGATGGGCGGCAGTTCGCGCTTCCTGCGGGCACGGACCAGCAGCGGTCGCCTGATTGCCACCCGGGCCTATTTCCCTGCGCAGCTCGCCGCTGCGGTGCGGCAGAAGACACGCTGGGTCCACGGTATCGCGTTCCAGGGCTGGGACCGGCTCGGCTGGCGGCTTCATGCGGGTGACCTGTGGATGCGGCTGCGCGACCGGCGCGGCCCCTTCACCGCGCTGGTGCTGGCGATCGCCTATCTCCTGCTTGTCCTCTCCGCCATCGCATGGGGACTGTCCCTCGCAGGGCTGGCCGAACCCATGGTGCCTGGCCCGTTGCTGCGGACCGTGCTCCTGCTCAATCTGGCCAGCCTGCTGTGGCGCGTCGGCATGCGCTTTGCCTTCACCGCGCGCGAACACGGCGTGGCTGAAGGCCTGCTGGCCATCGCGCGCATTCCGGTAGCCAACATTGTCGCGATCATGGCTGGACGCAGGGCGTTCGTGGCCTATGTGCGAACCTTGCGTGGTGAGACACCGCGCTGGGACAAGACCGAACACTGGCACCATCCGGCCGCGCGCGGGCTGGCGAGGCAGGCGGCATGACGGTTGTTTCGCCAGCCCGGCAACGCGGTGGCCGCCCGCTCGCTGTGCTGGGCGGGGTGCTGGGTCTGTGGGTCCTGGGGCGGGCGCTGTTGTGGGAATCGCCATTTCCGCTTTCCCTTCCTCCGCTCGACGAAGCGCTGATGGGGCGTGGCCCGCTGACGGTCGTGGCGGAGCCTGAACCGGCGTCGGAAACGGCTGCGGCATCCACATGGTCCGAAGTGTTGCCAGCCGCCAGCGACCCGGATGAAGCGCCTGAACCTTCGTCGTTCCGGATTTTCGAGCCCGCCGCACTCGCTTCGCGCGGCGCGCCGATCGACCAGAGCGCCATGCACCAGCTGATGTGGCTGGCTGCTATCTCGGAACCCGGCGAGCCATCGGTGCCGTTTGTGCCTTTGCCGCCCGCGCCTGCCCGAAGCGACACTTTGCCTAATCCTCGCCCGACTTTGCCGGCATCCGGTCCACGACGATGGAGCCTGGCCGGCTGGGTGTTCCTGCGGCAGGGCAGCAGTGGCCCCGCAGCTGTCGGCGGCGCGGTGGCGCCTTCGTACGGGGCAAGTCAGGCGGGCGGCGTGCTGCGCTACCACCTCGCGCCCGGGTCAGGGCATCAGCCGGCGGCCTACCTGCGTGCCACATCGGCGCTGCGCAACACTGACGAAGCTGAACTTGCCTTCGGCCTCGTCGCCCGTCCGCTTGCCCGTGTTCCGGTGGCACTCATGGGAGAGGCCCGCTTGCGCCAGCGCGGGGAAGGGGGCGCGCTGCGCCCGGCGGTGCTGGCGGTGACCGAGTTCCCGGCGCAGAGCCTGCCACGTGGCTTCGAAGCGGAGACCTACGTCCAGGCGGGCTATGTTGGCGGCGCTGGCGCGACCGCCTTTGCCGACGGGCAGGCGCGCATCACCGCGCCGCTTGGGCGGATCGATCCGGGGACTATCCGGGCCGGGGGCGGTGTCTGGGGAGGGGCGCAGAGAGGCGCAGCCCGGCTCGACATTGGGCCGACGGCGCAGCTTGACGTGCCGGTCGGCGAAGGGAGCGCGCGGCTGGCGCTTGACTATCGGGTCCGGGTCGCCGGAGATGCCGCACCCGGATCAGGCCTTGCCCTCACGCTTTCGACCGGATTCTGAAGCGCCGCGTCTTTCGCGCGAAGCGCTGCTGCGATAGGGCTGCGGAATGGACGTCTACCTCCCCATTGCCAATTTGTCGGTCAACGGGCTGGTTATCGTCGCGCTCGGCGCGCTGACCGGGGTCCTCTCGGGCCTGTTCGGCGTCGGCGGCGGGTTCCTGACCACCCCGCTGCTGATCTTCTACGGCGTGCCGCCAACAGTCGCTGCCGCTTCGGCTTCGACCCAGGTTACCGGGGCCAGCGTCTCGGGTGTGCTTGCCCACCGGCGTCGCGACGGGGTCGACTACCGCATGGGGGCGCTGACCGTGGTCGGCGGGGTGTTCGGGGCGATGATCGGCGCATTGCTGTTCCGCTTCTTCCAGTCGGTCGGCCAGATCGATGTGGTCATCAGTATCCTCTACGTCATCATGCTCGGCACCATCGGTTCGCTGATGCTGCGCGAGGCGATGGACACGATCCGCCAGCGCCAGGGGAATGCCGTACCCCGTGTGCGAAAGCGGCGTCACCATCCGCTGGTGGCCGCACTGCCATTCCGCTGGCGGTTCTATCGTTCGGGCCTCTACATCTCCCCGCTCGCGCCGATCATTCTGGGCGCCATGGTCGGTGTGCTGACCATGCTGATGGGGGTTGGCGGCGGGTTCATCCTCGTTCCGGCGATGCTCTACATCCTAGGGATGAGCGCCAGCGTGGTGGTCGGCACCTCGCTGTTCAACATCCTGTTCGTGACCATGGCGACGACCATGGTCCATGCGCTGACGACCAAGGCGGTTGACCTGGTGCTGGTCGCGCTGCTGCTGGTCGGTTCGGTTACCGGCGCGCAATATGGCACCCAGCTGGCACAGAAGGCGAAGCCCGAAGTCCTGCGCATCGTGCTGGCGACCATCGTGCTGCTGGTGGCGGCGCGCATGTTCCTCGGCCTGTTCTACCAGCCGGAGGAGATTTTCACGGTGGTGGGACTGTGAAGCGCCTGTTCCTGATCCTTGCCCTGGTGTTCCTCTCGGCGCAGCGCGATCCGATCCTCGTGCCGGAGGTGTCGCAGCATGAAGTGCAGGTGCGACAGGGCTTTACCGGGACCGAACTCCTGCTGTTCGGCGCGATCCTCGATCCGGCCGGGCGGCGGGCGGCGCAGGATTATGACATCGTGGTGGTGCTGAAGGGGCCGACCATGCCCGTCCGCGTGCGCGAGAAGGAGCGGGTCGCGGGCATCTGGGTCAATGCAGAGAGTACTGCGTTCCGCTCCGCCCCATCGTTCTTCGCAGTCGCCTCGTCCGCCCCGGTTCGCGAGATTGTCGATGAGCGGACCGCGGCGATCTACGAATTCGGGACCGAGTTCATCCAGCTCTCGCCGACCGGCATGATCGATGTCGAAGAACAGCAGAGGTTTGCTGCCGGGCTGGTCGACCTGCGCACCCGGCAAGGGCTGTACAAGGAAGACATGAAGGGCGTGCAGGTCAGCGAGCAGGTGCTCTACCAGGCCCGGATCGCGCTGCCTTCCAATGTGCAGACAGGCACCTATACGGCCGAGACCTTCGCGGTGACGCGGGGCCGCGTTATCGCTTCCGCCATTGCCGAAGTCGAAGTGCGCAAGGTCGGGTTCGAGCGTTTCATCGAGCTGTTCTCGCAGGAGCAGTCGCTGCTTTACGGCTTGCTCGCCGTGGTCATGTCCGTGGGCATGGGATGGATGGCCGGGCGGCTGTTTGCCTATATTTGACAGGCGCATGGCAACAGCGTTGACGCGTTCTTAACCGCTTCGGGCCTAACCCCTCGCCAAGGACCGCTGCAGGGGATGGGTCGCGCATGACCGACATGGCCAACCACAATTTCGATCGTCGGGCGAGCGATGTCACGCCTGCGGCCGCACCGCGTGCTGCGCAGCAGGCGCCTGCTCCGCGTCCGGCCGGGGCGCGTCCGCAAGTGTCGGACAACGCGGGCAAGCCGATTGGGGTGGTGCTGGAAATCGCCGGGTCCGGCTCGCAGATCGCGCTCGACCTCGAGCGGCTCAATGAATGCATGCAGGACGACGATCCGTCGATTGCGCTGGCAGGCCAGGTCGGCAGCCAGATCAAGATCCGCGTCGGCAACGCCTGGCTGCTCGCCAGCGTGCGCAACCAGCGCCAGGACCGGCGCGCGGGCGGCATCCTTGCCAACATCGACTTCCTCGGCGAAGGCAACGAGGAGAAGCTGACCGGCAAGATCCACGGGTTCCGCCGCGGTGTGACCCGCTACCCGATTCCCGGCGCGCTGATCTATCCCGCGACCACAGGCGACCTGCGCCACATCTACGCCAGCGATGGGCGCTCCAACATCCAGGTCGGCACCGTCTACCCGACCAAGGACATCCGCGCCGGCATCTACATCGACGCCATGCTCGGCAAGCACTTCGCGCTGCTCGGTTCGACCGGCACCGGCAAGTCGACCAGCGCCGCGCTGATCCTGCACCGGATCTGCGAAGCTGCGCCGGAAGGCCACATCCTGATGATCGACCCGCACGGCGAATATTCCGCCGCGTTCAAGACCAACGGGCTGATCCTCGACGTTTCGAACCTCGCCATGCCGTACTGGCTGATGAACTTCGAGGAGCATTGCGAGGTCCTGCTCACCGCCCGCGGTGATGAACGCCAGATCGATGCGGACATCCTCGCCAAGTGTCTGCTGCGCGCACGGCAGAAGAACCGCCTGGCCGAAACGATGGGCAAGATCACCGTCGACAGCCCGATCCCCTACCTCCTGTCGGACCTCGCCAACGAGATCCAGAACGAGATGGGCAAGCTGGACAAGGCGACCAACACCGCGCCGTTCATGCGGATCAAGAACAAGCTCGACGAGCTCAAGTCCGACCCGCGCTACCAGTTCATGTTCTCCGGCATGCTGGTCGGCGACACCATGGCCGACTTCATCAGCCGCATCTTCCGCATGCCTGGCGACGGCAAGCCGATCTGCATCATCGACGTTTCCGGCGTACCGTCGGACATCACCAGCACGGTGGTCGCGGTGCTCAGCCGCCTGACCTTCGACTTCGCCATCTGGGGCCGCGAGGAGCAGACCCGGCCGATCCTGCTGGTATGCGAGGAAGCCCACCGCTACGTGCCGAGCGAGAAGAACGCTGACGGTTCCAGCGTCGGCCGTATCCTCAGCCGCATCGCCAAGGAAGGGCGCAAGTACGGGATCAGCCTTGGCCTGATCACCCAGCGCCCGTCTGACCTGGCCGAAGGCGTGCTCAGCCAGTGCGGCACGATCATCTCGATGCGCCTCAACAACGACCGCGACCAGGCCTTCGTCAAGGCGGCCATGCCCGAAGGGGCGCGCGGGTTCCTCGATTCGATCCCCGCGCTGCGCAACCGCGAGTGCATCATCTGCGGCGAGGGCGTGGCGATCCCGATCCGGGTCGCGTTCGACAACCTCGAAGAGGTCAAGCGCCCGGCTTCGGAAGACCCGAGCTTCGTCCAGCTGTGGAACCACAGCGGCGGCGAGGAGGAACAGGTCCACCGCGTCGTCCAGCGCTGGAGAAGCCAGGGGAACTGACTGTCGTTCGGCTCGGCCTCCGCCGGAGCGTCCTCGACGTCAGCATCACGTCCCCCGGGTATCGCCGTAGAGGTGGATGTGCAGCCGGTCGCTCAGGCGGAAGCCGTGCTCGAGGCACAGGGCGCTGAGCCATTGCTGGCGGGCGCGCAGGCTGGCGCTGTCGGTGCCCTCCGCCATCAGGAACGTGCGCGAGGACGGGAAGCGGTAGCGGGCTTGCAGCGCGAGGACCTCGTCCACATCCGCAGGTTCGGCAATCACGAACTTGAGGAAGGCGCGGGCATCGGTCGCCCAGGCGTCCATCCGCTCGGGCACCAGCGCCAGGCCTGCGTCATTGCCCGAGTGCGCCAGCTTGGGGCTGACGTTGTACTGGTCGACCCGCACGTCGAGCGCCACCGGCGGGGCGACGGTGCCGTTGGTCTCGATCTCCACGCTCATGTCGGGCAGCAGGTCGAGCAGGCGGGCCAGCGCCGCGCCTTGCAGCAGCGGCTCGCCCCCGGTCACCACCAGGCGGCTTTGCCCCAGCGCCGCGATCCGCTCGGCGACATCGGCTTCGTCGAGCACGAGCTGGTTGGCCTTGCGCTCGAACGCGATCCCGTCGCGGTGCGGCCGGTTGTCGCCCTCGAAGCGCCAGGTGTAGGCGGTGTCGCACCACGTACAGGCGAGGTTGCAGCGGCTGAGGCGCACGAACGCGACCGGCATCCCCGCGCTCGGCCCTTCGCCCTGGATCGAGGCGAACAGCTCCGGCTCGTCCGGGGCCTGCGTGGCGAGGGTCAGAGCCACCGTAGCACTCCTCTCCGTTCATCGCACGCACAGGGCACATGGACCGCTTGGACCACTGTCCTGACGGAGAAATCAATCCGATCAGGAATGGGCCTGATGATCGAGTGGGTCGATTGACGGGCGGGGGCGGGGGCGGGGGCGGCGTTGCGGAGCATCGACAGCCTCATGGCACAATCGGGCGGAGTAGGAAAATCCCGGCGCAGATCGATCGCTCCGCCCGCTCAGGCCCATTGCGCCGGGTCGAGCGCCAGCAACTGCGCCAGCTGGGCATAGAGGGCGGGTTCTTCGCGCTTCAGCGCCTTCGGTCGCTCAAAGAACGTCACAATCGCTTCGGCGAAGAATTCCTGGTGGTTGGTCGCGCCATAGGGGTCGATCAGGGTCGGCTCGCCGCGCTCCAGCCGTTCGACATGGTCGTGATAGGCATCGAGCATCGCCTGCTCCCACCCGGCATAGGCCTGCCCCTTGCGCAACACGGGAATGCCGTTCGTATGGCCGGACAGGCCGTCGAGCTGGTGGGCGAATTCATGGATCACCACGTTGTGCCCGTCATCGGCGACCAGCCCGCCGTGGAGTGCCGCGTCCCACGACAGCACCACCGGCCCGCGCGCCCAGCTTTCGCCGAGGTTCGCGTGGCTCGCCTCGTGGACCAGCAGGCCATCATGCACGTCGTGCCGCGCCACGAAGGTCGACGGGTAGATCAGCACGTTCCGCAGCGTATCGTACCACGCCGGGCTGTTGACGACGAGCAGGCAGGCCTGCGCGGCAATCGAAAGCTGCATGGCCTCGGTCACTTCGAGGCCGTTCTGCCCCCTGAAAGTGACCTGATCCATGAACAGGTTCATCTTTCCTTCCAGCGAATGCCGCAGGGGTGGGGGCAAGCGCCGCACCAGCGGCACCAGCCGTTCGACCACGGCGCGCTGCTCGGGGGTCAGCGGTGTTTCCAGCAGCGTCTTGCGCCTGCGCCGCTTCGACAGGTGGCGCAACACCAGCGCCGCAGCGATCAGCAGGGGAAGGGAGAGTACGAGCCACGGCGACATTTCAGTCAAGTAAGGTGGCATGCCCGGTTTTGTTAGGGTGTCGTCGCCCCGGACTTGATCCGGGGCTTGGCTACTTCCTGGTCATGTCCGGGCAAACCACTGTTCCCACAGATCGTCCCAATCGGGATTGTCCGCCTCGATCAGCGCAAACTTCCATTCGCTTCGCACTTCGCCATGACCCGGATAATGCGGCAATCGCGGACATAAACTCTCTCCCCTTGCGGGAGAGATACGGAGACTTGGCAGCTTGCT
>JAHDXX010000096.1:10317-11003 GCA_023384025.1 Sphingomonadaceae bacterium | reverse complement strand
AGTCGACTGTAATCCGGGTAATCCTGTCCGGCTGTTCGGGCCAGCGCTGCGTCACCGGCATCAGGTCCGCCCCGCCCTCGCGCAGCGGCAGGGCGTAGTGGAATGCCGGGACTTCATCGATAGTGTCGAGGCGGGTTCCCGCGCTGGTCCCGTCGAGCCAGTATTCCTGCCCGCCGATCACCGCGCGCACGATCATGTGGTCGAACGCCGAGGGAGCCGGCAGCAGGTTCGCCACCATGTCGCCCGACTCGCTCTGGACCAGCACCGCTTCGGATTCGATCCCCAGTTCACGGAGCATGGCGAGCAGCAGGAGCGACTTCGCCTTGCAGTCGCCGTACCGGAATTCCCATGTCTGCTCAGGGGCCTGGGGCAGATAGTTGCCACCGTTGAGTCCATTGAGCAGGTAGCTGACCTCGTCCTGGACCAGCCGCAGGGCCAGTGCCGCCCGCTCGAGGTCCGTGCCACCCTCTGCCTGGATCTGTGTGACCTGCTGCGCAATGGCCCCGCCCGGCACGATCACTCCCTCGGTCGAGAAATGCGGTGCCATGACCCGCGACACGTCCTGCCAGTCGGTAAAGCTCGCGACCTGCAACAGCGGGTCGATGGTGAAACGCGCGGGGGCATCGTCCGGCATGTCTTCCGGTTTGGCGACCGGCAGGGTGACGGCAAGCGTGCGATACCCGCCT
>JAHDXX010000096.1:0-10307 GCA_023384025.1 Sphingomonadaceae bacterium | reverse complement strand
GGACCTTCCACCGCATGTCCTCCTCCTGCGGCCAGGACACGACCACGCGGGCAAAACCGGCCTTGTTCGGTTCCGCCTGCAAGCCTTCGGTCGACTGGACCTCGCCATTGAGCGCCTGATCGCGGTTGCTGATCGTCTGGGTAAATCGCAGCACATCGCCCACTTTAAGCCCCGGAACCGCAAGTGTCGCCGTCAACTGCCCGTCAAGGCTGCGCTTCTCCAGCTCGCGTTCGCGCCGCAGCACATCGTAACGGGTGCCCTGCGCGAGCAAGTCGATCGTCTCGCCACCGCGCAGGATCTGCAACCGGTGGACGGTCAGGTCCCCCTTGTCAGGAAGCCAGCTGAGCTTGAGCGTGCCGAGCTGGTTCAGTGCTTCAGGGTTCTCGATCCGATAGGCGATATCGGAATAGGCGTGCGAGGTGCCGTCCTCCAGCCGCACCTGCTTGTCGAGCAGGACCAGCGTCTCCCCGGTATCCAGCGCCGGGCCGATATCGGCGGGCTTTGCCCAGGCCGGCGCTTCGGGCCGGTAGATCACCTGCTCCCCCGCCTGGACCGGTGCAGGGGCCAGCGCGAGCGTGAGCATCGTGGTCGAACGGAGAAAATTCTTCAGCAAATTGCGCCCCCTTGGCACGCCACCGTGCACGCCGCGCCGCATGATATCGCAGGCGAGTCCAAGCGCAAGCGGCGTTGATCTCCGCCTTGCCGCCCTTGCCATTCGCCCCGTGCCCCTCTAGCCGCGCCCCCGAACCGCCTTACCGACCAGCCTGCAACCGGAGTCGCCCATGGTCCCCCGTTATGCCCGCCCCGCCATGACCGCTATCTGGGAGCCGGAAGCGCGCTATCGCATCTGGTTCGAGATCGAAGCCCACGCGACCCAGAAGCTGGGCGAGCTGGGGGTCGTTCCGGAAAGCGGGGCGAAGGCGCTGTGGGACTGGTGGGCAACGAACCCGGCCATCGATGTCGCCGCGATCGACGCCATCGAAGCGGTCACCAAGCACGACGTAATCGCTTTCCTCGACTGGGTCGCCCAGCAGGTCGGCCCCGAAGCCCGGTTCATGCACCAGGGCATGACCAGCAGCGACGTGCTCGACACCACGCTGGCGGTGCAGCTGGCCCGGGCAAGCGATATCCTGCTCGAAGACCTCGACGCCTTGCTCGCCGCGCTCAAGCGCCGCGCACTGGAGCACAAGTTCACGCCCACCATCGGCCGCAGCCACGGCATCCATGCCGAGCCGACCACTTTCGGCAAGAAGCTGGCCGAGGCCTATGCCGAATTCAGCCGCTGCCGCGCCCGCCTCGTCGCCGCGCGTGCCGAAGTCGCCACCTGCGCGATCTCGGGCGCGGTCGGCACCTTTGCCAACATCGACCCGTCGGTGGAGGAATATGTCGCCGAGCAGCTTGGCCTGACGCCTGAGCCGGTCAGCACGCAGGTGATCCCGCGGGACCGGCATGCGATGTTCTTTGCCACGCTCGGCGTGATCGCGAGCAGCATCGAGCGCCTGGCGGTCGAAATCCGCCACTTGCAGCGGACCGAAGTGCTCGAAGCGGAGGAATATTTCTCCCCCGGGCAAAAGGGGTCGAGCGCGATGCCGCACAAGCGCAACCCGATCCTGACCGAGAACCTGACCGGCCTCGCCCGGATGGTCCGTTCCGCGGTCACCCCGGCACTGGAAAACGTGGCCCTGTGGCACGAGCGCGACATCTCGCACTCCTCGGTCGAGCGGTTTATCGGGCCGGATGCCACGATCACCCTCGATTTCGCCTTGGCCCGCCTCACCGGGGTGGTCGACAAGCTGCTGGTCTACCCGGAGCGGATGCAGAAGAACCTCGACAAGATGGGGGGGCTGGTCCACTCGCAGCGGGTGCTGTTGGCGCTCACCCAGGCCGGGCTGGAGCGCGATACTGCCTACCGGCTGGTCCAGCGCAACGCGATGAAGGTATGGGAAAGCGACGGGCAGCTGAACCTGCTCGAACTGCTCAAGGCCGACGCGGAAGTGACCGCTGCGCTGTCCCCGGCCGAGCTCGAGGAAAAGTTCAATCTCGACTATCACTTCAAGGCGATCGACACGATTTTCGCGCGCGTCTTCAACGACTGATCCGGGCAGCCTTGCCCTTCCCTTTGCCGGTCATCCGGCCTAAGCCTTGGTCAAAACAGGTCGGAGAGAAACGATGAACGTGATCCGCACGGCAGTCTGGATGATCATCACCGCGATGGTGGTCGGGTTCGTGGTGCTCAACTGGGGCGAACCGCAGCAGGTCAAGATCTGGCCCGGGAGTGCGGAAAACGACTTCCTGTTCGAATGGCCGGTCGGGTTCATGGCGCTGATGTTCTTCCTCGCCGGGTTCGTGCCGATGTGGCTCTATCACCGCGGGGTGAAATGGGGCCTCAACCGGCGGATTGCCGCACTGGAGAACGCCGCCCGCGTCAATGCTGCGGTCGCACCGGCTCCTGTCCCGCCCGCCGCGCCCGCAGAACCGCTGACCAGCGAGGAAAGCCCCGGCGCGTGACCAATCCTGTCTATCTTGCTGTCGATGTACCTCAGCTCGACGCTGCCAAGGCGCTCGCGCAGAAGGTCAAGGCGCATGTTGGCGGCCTGAAACTGGGTCTGGAATTCTTCTGCGCCCATGGCCACCATGGGGTGCACGAGTTGGCACAAGTCGGCCTGCCGATTTTCCTTGACCTCAAGCTGCACGATATCCCCAACACCGTTGCCGGGGCGATGCAGGCGATCCACCTGCTGGAGCCCGCCATCGTCACCGTTCACGCCAGTGGCGGGCGGGCGATGATGGAGGACGCCAAGGCTGCGGCAGGTGAACATACCCGCGTGGTCGCAGTGACCATGCTCACCAGCCTCGACGAACGCGACCTCGCCCGTACCGGCGTGAGCGGCAGCGCGCACGACCAGGTCATGCGCCTGGCCGAACTGGCCGAAGCGAGCGGGCTCGACGGGATCGTCTGCTCCGGGCAGGAAGTCGCCCACGTCAAGAAGCAGTGGAAGAAGGGCGTCTTCGTGGTCCCCGGCCTGCGCCCGGCGGGCAGCGCGGTTGGCGACCAGAAGCGGGTCGTCACCCCGCGCCAGGCCCGCGACGATGGTGCCAGCGTGCTGGTGATCGGCCGTCCGATCAGCCGGGCCGACGATCCGGTCGCCGCAGCCCGGGCGATCGAAGCGACGCTTTAGGCCGGGCGATGACCGCGCCAACCATCAAGATCTGCGGTGTCACCACACCTGATGCCATCGACGCCTGTGTCGCTGCGCGCGCGCAGTGGTGCGGGTTCGTGTTTTTTGCCCTCTCGCCGCGCAACCTGACGCCGAGCGAAGCGGCCATTCTCGCCGGTCATGCAGGCGACCGCATTGGCAAGGTTGGCCTGTTCGTCGAGGCGGACGACCTCGCCATAGCCGAAGGGGTCAAGGCAGGCGCGCTCGATGCAATCCAGCTTCATGGCCACGAAACGCCTGAACGCACTGCGCAGGTCCGCCAGCGGTTCGGCCTGCCGGTGTGGAAAGCCCTG
Source organism: Sphingomonadaceae bacterium (assembly GCA_023384025.1). Classification (GTDB taxonomy): domain Bacteria; phylum Pseudomonadota; class Alphaproteobacteria; order Sphingomonadales; family Sphingomonadaceae; genus 34-65-8. The sequence goes on along the minus strand of JAHDXX010000096.1, from coordinate 6,796 downwards.
CCGGTCGCCAGTTCTGCCGATGTCGAGCGAGCGCTGGACTATCGCGGGGCAGCAGACCTCATCCTGTTTGACGCCAAGACACCGAAGGGCGCGCTGCCCGGCGGGATGGGCCTGGCGTTCGACTGGTCGCTGGTGGCGCGCTGGAATGGCCCGCTGCCATGGGGACTTGCCGGCGGACTCAACGCGGCAAACGTGGCGGAAGCATTGCGCCTGACCGGTGCGCCGCTGGTCGATGCCTCGTCCGGGGTCGAGACCGCGCCGGGAGTCAAGGACGCGGGCCAAATCGCCGCGTTCTGCAACGCTGCCCGCTCAGCCTGAGCCACGCCCACAAAAAAGGGGCGACCCGCGCAGGCCGCCCCTGATCCGGTCAGACCGGGTTGATCGCAGCGATCAGAAGTTCACGCCGACGCCGAGGGTGGCGGCGTTCACGTCAACGAAGTCGCTGAAGAAGTGACGGTATTCGGCGGTCACGTAGACGTTGCTGCCGACCTTATGGCTGTAACCGGCACCGAGGTGCGGCACGTCTTCGCCTTCACCGAACGAATAACCGCCGGCGACGAACAGCTTGCCGTTCTCGCTGACCTTGGCGCCGATGCGGCCGGTCGCGCCGAACACGACGTCAGCGCCGCTGACGAGAACCTTGTCCGCCGACGCTTCAACGCCGATGAAGGCCGAGCTGCCGAGGTCGAAGTCGTAACCGGCAGCAACGCCAGCGATCGCTTCTTCGCTGCCGGAGGCCCAGGCGACGCCGCCACGGGCTTCGACGCGGCCTTCGTTGGCCTGCGCCGGAACGGCGACGAGTGCGGCAGTGGCCGCGGCGAGTGCGATTGCAGTCTTGCGCATGATCATATTCCTTATCCTTGTTCCGGCCACGGGGGGTCGTGGCGGGACGGCCTATTTGGGCACGGACATGATGAACGCCAAATGACAAACATTGTTTCATTTCATTATTCTTATGTTGTTGCATCCTTGCAACACCGCCTTAACACGACGATACACCTGGCGTTCAGGTTTCACCGCCGTTCCGGCTGGACAGGCAAGCGGTGCTCTGCCAACGCCCGGTGACCATGAATGCACCGAATTCCTACCGCACCATGCCCGACGAGCGGGGCCATTTCGGCGACTACGGCGGGCGCTATGTTGCCGAAACGCTGATGCCGCTGATCCTCGACCTCGAGCGCGAGTACCGCAAGGCGCAGGCCGACCCGGCGTTCCAGGCGCAGTTCGACGACCTGCTCGAACATTACGTCGGCCGCCCCAGCCCGCTCTATTTCGCCCCGCGCCTCACTGAAGAGCTCGGGGGCGCACAGGTCTGGTTCAAGCGCGACGAATTGAACCACACCGGCGCGCACAAGATCAACAACTGCATCGGACAGATCCTGCTCGCCATGCGCATGGGCAAGACCCGGATCATCGCGGAGACCGGCGCGGGCCAGCACGGCGTCGCCACTGCCACCGTCTGCGCACGCTTCGGCCTGCCGTGCGTGATTTACATGGGCGCGACCGACGTCGCCCGGCAGCAGCCCAACGTGTTCCGGATGAAGCTGCTCGGCGCGGAAGTGGTGCCCGTCACCAGCGGCGCAGCGACGCGCTGAACGAGGCGCTGCGCGACTGGGTCGCGAACGTCCACGACACGTTCTACATCATCGGCACCGCCGCCGGCCCCCACCCCTATCCGGAGCTGGTGCGCGATTTCCAGAGTGTGATCGGCAAGGAAGCGCGCGCGCAGATGCTCAGCCGCACCGGCCGCCTGCCCGACCTGCTGGTGGCGGCGATCGGCGGCGGTTCGAACGCATTGGGCCTGTTCCACCCGTTCCTCGACGATCCCGACGTGCGCATGCTCGGGGTTGAGGCCGCGGGCTACGGCCTCGACGGCGACCAGCACGCGGCGAGCCTGCTCGGCGGCTTCCCCGGCATTCTGCATGGCAACAAGACCTACCTGCTGCAGGACGAGGACGGCCAGATCACCGAAGGGCACTCGATCAGCGCCGGGCTCGACTATCCCGGCATCGGCCCCGAACATGCCTGGCTCAAGGACATGGGCCGGGTCGAATATACCGCGATCACCGACCAGGAGGCGCTGGACGCCTTCCAACTCCTGTGCCGGACCGAGGGCATCATTCCCGCGCTGGAGCCGAGCCACGCCATTGCCGCCGTGGCCAAGGTCGCCCCGACCATGCCGCACGACGCGATCATCCTCGCCAACCTCTGCGGCCGCGGCGACAAGGACATCTTCACCGTGGCGGAGAAGCTGGGAGTGGAGATGTGACAAAGCCCTCTCCCCTTCAGGGGAGAGGGTTGGGAGAGGGGAATGAGAGACGCAGGTTCGCTCAAACGCGCCCAGGCCATGCGCAGGGAAATGCCTGAGCCCGAGCGGCAGCTATGGCACGAACTGCGCGCTGGTCGATTTCGCGGAATCAAGTTTCGCCGTCAGAAGGTAATTGGCAAGTTCATAGCGGATTTTGCGGCAAATGAACCGAAGCTCGTTATCGAGCTGGATGGCGATACACATGCGGGACGAGAACGCTATGACGCCGAACGGTCGAAATTTCTGGAAGAGCAAGGATACAGAGTGATCAGGTTTTCGAATGCGGATGTGATCGGCAATATGGCAGGCGTGTTGGAAGTGTTGGGCAAAGCTGTTGACGGGATGATCACTTCCCCTCTCCCAACCCTCTCCCCTGAAGGGGAGAGGGCTTTATGACCCGCCTCTCCACCACCTTCGCCCAGCCGCACCCCGCGCTCGTCTGCTTCATCACCGCAGGTGATGGCGACACGGCGGCCAATCTCGATGCGCTGGTCGAAGGCGGCGCGGATGTGATCGAGCTGGGGATGCCGTTCACCGATCCGATGGCCGATGGCCCCGCGATCCAGGCGGCAAACCTGCGCTCGCTCGGCAAGGGCACGACCACCGCCGACGTGCTGCGCTACGCGGCCGAGTTCCGCGCGCGCCACCCGGACGTGCCGCTCGTGCTGATGGGCTATGCCAACCCGATGGTTCGGCGCGGGCCGGAATGGTTTGCCGAGGCCGCGGCGCATGCGGGCGTTGACGGGGTGATCTGTGTCGACATCCCGCCCGAGGAAGACGAGGCGCTCGGCCCGGCCTTGCGCGCGCGTGGCATCGCCCCGATCCGCCTCGCCACCCCCACCACCGATGCCGCCCGCCTGCCGCAAGTGCTCGAAGGCTCCTCCGGCTTCCTCTACTACGTCTCCGTCGCCGGGATCACCGGACTGCAACAAGCCGCACAAGCGAGCATCGAGGATGCGGTCGCTCGGTTGAAAGCCGCGACCGACCTGCCCGTTGCGGTCGGCTTCGGGGTGCGCACGCCGGAACAGGCCGCCGCCATTGCCAAGGTCGCAGACGGCGTGGTGGTCGGCTCCGCACTGGTTGAACTGGTCGGCCAGCATGGCGAGGATGCACCGGCGAAGCTAAGCGAGCTAACCGCTGCTCTGGCGAGCGCGGTGCATTCGGCGAGGTAGATTTTTCACGCGAAGGCGCGAAGGCGCAAAGAGGTTTGCTGGCGCCGCAGGCATTACAAATATTGCAATCGCACCACGAGCCCGATGCCTTACTGGAGGAGCAGCTTCGCCGAGAGCGCGGCCTCTTCGCGCCTTTGCGCCTTTGCGTGAACCAAACCCTCGCAACGCCCGCAATCTCGCGCTAAGGCCCAACCCATGAACTGGCTCTCCCGCGTCCGCAATTCACTGCCGTTTGGCAACAAGCGCGAAACCCCTGACAACCTGTGGGTGAAGTGCCCCAGCTGCCAGGAAATGCTGTTCACCAAGGAATACGAGGACAACCTCTCGGTCTGCCCCCGGTGCGAGCACCATGGCCGGATCGGCGCGGACGAGCGGCTGGCGCAGCTGCTCGACCTCGGGTTCGATGTGCTGCCGCAGCCGGAGGTGGCGGAAGATCCGCTCAAGTTCCGCGATTCGAAGAAGTACACCGACCGCCTGAAAGAAGCCCGGGCCAAGAACCCGCACAAGGATGCGTTCGTGGTCGGTTCGGGCGCAATCGAAGGCCGCGCAGCAGTGGTCGGGGTGCAGGATTTCGGCTTCATGGGCGGCAGCATGGGCATGGCCGTGGGCGAGGCGTTCTGCGCCGGGGCGCGCGAAGCGCTGCAGCGTGGCTGCGGCTATATCGTGTGCACCGCTGCGGGCGGCGCGCGGATGCAGGAAGGCATCCTCAGCCTGATGCAGATGCCCAAGGCGACCGTGATGACCCGCCGCCTCAAGGAAGCGGGCCTGCCCTACATAGTCGTGCTGACCGACCCGACCACCGGAGGGGTCACCGCCAGCTATGCCATGTTGGGTGACGTGCACATTGCCGAGCCCGGCGCGCTGATCGGCTTTGCCGGGCAGCGGGTGATCCAGGACACGATCCGCGAAAAGCTGCCAGAGGGGTTCCAGCGCGCCGAGTACCTGCACAAGCACGGCATGGTCGACATGGTGGTCAAGCGGGCTGACCTGCGCGAAACGCTGGCGACGCTGCTGGACTACCTGGCGCCCGCCAAGGCGGCGTGAACTCTCTCCCCTCCCGCTTGCGGGAGGGGTCGGGGGTGGGCAAATCCCTACCTATGCTGCGTGCTGCGACTCTCCCACCCCTAGCCCCTCCCGCAAGCGAGAGGGGAATGTGATGGCACTGGACTTCGGCAGTTCCTCCCACCCCGGCGTACAGGCCCAGCTGGACCGGCTGGCGGCGCTCAGCGTGCCGCAAGGGCGGCTGGGGCTGGACACGATCCGCGCGCTGCTTGCGCGGCTGGGCGATCCGCACCGCAAGCTGCCCCCGGTGTTCCATGTCGCAGGGACCAACGGCAAGGGTTCGACCTGCGCTTTCCTGCGCGCGATGCTGGAGGCGGAAGGGTATCGCGTCCACGTCACCACCTCGCCGCATCTGGTGCGCTACAACGAACGTATCCGGGTCGCGGGCAAGCTGATCGAGGACGAGCGGCTGGCGGAACTGCTCGAAGAAGTGCTCGACGCAGGCGAGGGCCTCAACCCGAGCTTTTTCGAAGTCACCATCGCCGCCGCGTTCACCGAATTCGCCCGGGCGCCAGCCGACGCCTGCGTGGTCGAGGTCGGTCTTGGCGGGCGGTTCGATGCGACCAACGTACTCGGGCCGGAAGTGCTCGCCGCCTGCGGCATCGCCGCACTGGGCCTCGATCACGAACGCTTCCTCCTCGCGCCCGAGGATGGCGTGCCCCCAGAGCCGATGGCGCGGATCGCCTTCGAGAAGGCGGGGATCGCCAAGCCCGGGGTGCCGCTGGTGACGATCCCCCAGCCCCGGCTTGAGATGGAATCGATCCGCACAGTTGCAGAGCGGGTAGGTGCGCCCGTCATAGTAGCCGGGGCTGCTCCGGCACTGGCTACCGGGCTCCCTGGTCTGCATCAGCGGGTCAATGCCGGGCTTGCCCTTGCCATGCTGAACGCCCAGTCCCGCTTGCCGGTGTCATCGGATGCGGTGGCGGCAGGAATGCGACACGCCCGCTGGCCTGCCCGGCTCCAGCGCATGTCAGACGGCCCGCTGGTTAAAAAAAGGGAAGTCTGGCTCGACGGAGGGCACAATCCCTCGGCAGGACAAGCGCTTGCCGCCCACTTCGGCAGTCAGCGGCTGCACCTGATCATCGGCATGATCGCGGGGAAAGACCCTCGCGCGCTGACCGGGGCATTGGCGGGCAATCTCGCCAGCGTGTCAGTCGTGCCAGTGCCCACCCATGAGTGGCATGCGGCGGAGGCATTCGGACCAGAAGCGCGTGCCTTTCCCGACGTTCCCGCCGCCCTTGCGGCCCTGGCCGATGATGGCCTGCCGGTGCTGATCGCCGGTTCGCTCTACCTCGCGGGCGAGGTGCTGCGGCTCAACGACGAAATGCCGGACTAGACTCCAAGGCCGTCATTGCGAGCGGCGCAGCCGCGCGGCAATCCAGAGCGAAGCGCACCGGGCTCTGGATTGCTTCGCTGCGCTCGCAATGACGAGCGAGAGCAAGGTCACGCAGGGACCGCCCCCGCCTCTGGCGCAACCAGCCCGGCAGCCTTGCCCAGCCGCCGTTGGCGCCACCACTCGAGCAGGCACAGCGCCACCGCCACAACGCCGAGCAGCGCGGTGAAGATGAACACATCGTAGTAGCCGCGGTTCTCGATCATCTCCCCCAATGCACCGCGCCCCAGCGTGCCGATCAGCAAGGTCAGCGAGGCGAGCAGCGCGAACTGCACCGCTGCATAGCGCTTGGCCACGATGCTGGAGAGCCAGGCGATATAGGCCGCCCCGGCGATGCCGATGGCGAGGTTTTCCCAGAAGATCGTGAACGAGAGCCGCGCCAGCCCCTCAGACGGTGGGGCGGCAACAAAGAACAGCGGCGCGAGCCCGTTGGCGGTCGTGTTGACCAGCCAGGTAAAGCCGATGGCATCGCTTGCTGCCTGCATCGCCGCCCCACCCGCCGCGAGGTTTGCATAGAGCAGGTTGGTCGCCGCCGCGATCACCGCACCGAAGGTCAGCATGAACATCCGCCCGAACACCGTGATCAGCCAGCCCCCCAGCGCCAGACCGATCAGGATGGCGAAGATGCCGAGGATCTTGGAGGCAAAGGCCACGTCTTCGCCGGTAAAGCCGAGCTCGCCGAGGTAGAACGGATAGGCGAACACGCCCCACACCGAGTCGGTAATGCGGTAGGTCAGCACCAGCGCGAGGACCAGCATCAGCGACCATCCCATCCGGTTGACGAACTCGACCAGCGGCAGCACCAGCGCGCGATAGAGATGGTCGGTGAACCCGATAGCGGGGGCGCTCTCTGCTGCTCCC
>JAHDXX010000095.1:2533-11011 GCA_023384025.1 Sphingomonadaceae bacterium | reverse complement strand
TGCCATCGCCGAATGTGCAGAACGTTGTGCTGTCGTGAGCCAGAAACAGACCCTCGCCCAAGGGGACATTGAAGCCGTCCTTCGGCTCACATTTGTTGAACGCGACAACCGGTTCGATCCTGGGCCGCAGCCGGTCGATTTCGGTGAGCAGAGTGGGCAACACCGAATTCAGCGTCGGTCGCTCCCCCGGACGGCCCGGCGCGCTGCCGATGCCTGCAGGCAAGCGTGCCGCCTGCCGCTCACGCGTTGCGGGCGAGCACCGGGCCGCTGCCATGCAGTTCTGCAGGTCGCGCTGCGCTGCCTCCAGTGCCGCGATCGCATCTTCGGTGGCGGCCCTTCGTGCAGCGAGAAGGTGCAAAGACATGATGAACGCTGATCGGCTTGATGCCTGCGCATTGATATCGTTGCGAAGATCATCGATCAGTTTGGCGCGTTCGCCCAATTGCTGCTTGGCGACATTCGACAGGAGACCCTGCAGGATTTCGCCCAGATCGACCAGCGAGCTGTCCTCGACCCTGAAGCGGCGCGCCGATAGTTCAAGGGCTTCGGCGGCTGTCGGATTGCGCAACGCCATGCTGACGCCTTCGCTGCCCAGCTGCGCCCTTATGGCAGCGGTGAGTTCATCAAGCCCTTTGCGCGCAGCATCGTATTTCGTCAGTCCTCCGGCGACGGAGCCGCTGAAATTCGCCAGATCTTCCTTACTCAGACCGGTGCCTGGTCGCGTGGCAATGCCCTCCGTCCTGTCCAGCGTCTTGTCCAGCTGCACCAAAGCTGCCGAAAGCTTTGCTAAATCGAGCGCAGCGAATGTCCAGCTACCGCCGTCCTGAGCGAAGTTCCTCAGCGAACGCACTGAACCAATGACGGTCTCGATCTGGGCGAGCGCATCGGACAGGCGGATGACGAACTCCTGCCGTGCAGCGATGTCGATCAACTGGGCACGGCGCTCACCGTCGTTGATCTCGTTCTCGGTCAGCGTGATGGCGTGGTTCTGATATTGCACCACCGCCAGTTCGAGCTGGTATTGCTGCTCCTTGAGCAGGGCGAGCAGCTCGTCGATGTCGAGCTCCAGCTGTTTCGCCTGCGCACAGTCCTCCAATACCGGACAGGGTTGATCCCGGCAGATCCGGGCGATCTCGCTGACCGCGAAGGCGCGCGCGACAAGATCGTCCATGTCGGCATTGCCACTGGCACCGAAGGCGCGTTCGACGGCTGGCAAGCTGGTGCTGGGTCTGGCCTGCGCCATGGCAGGCACTGGCGCGAGCACGGCTAAGGCTGCCGCTCCTGCAAGCCAGAACCCGCCATTTCCGGAAAACCGCCGTGCAATCCGCATCGCGATACTCCCCCTTGTGACCGCAGGCGCGATCAGGTGGCGGGCCGGGGTTGCCCCCTGCTTCCAGCCAACCCGATCACGCCTCAAGTCCTACTCCAGCCTGATCGTCACCAGCACGAAGCCGCCATAGGTAGTGCCGGAATCGAACCCGATCGCGGTCGGCTGGTTGCGCACGAACAGGTCATCTCCGGTGCGCGGATTGACGATCTGCGCCACCTTGTCGCGGTGTTCGACGAAGCCGTTGAGCGAGATCGCCAGGTTTCCGCCGAGCTTGAACCCGATGCCGGCAAACCCCCTGGCAGTGAATGACGTGCCGTCGCGGCTGTCGTCCACGAGGATGGTAAAGGCGTTATCGGGAGCACCGCAGAGGTTGCACACAACGTCCTGACGCGACTCCAGCTCTGTATCGTAGAAATCGAGCCCGACCCCGCCACCTGCAGTGACGAAGAAGCCTTCCTCCACCGCCTGCGACCCATCGTAGTCGAGGGACAGGAAGATCGTGAAGCGATTGTCGTCGAGCGACTGGGTATAGTCGGCAGTAATGTCATTACCGAAGGTCGACGAAGAGACGCTCGCAGACACGTCAGTCTGGGTTGCGGAGTAGAACACCGACACCCCTGCGCCGAACACCCCCTCGCGGTCAAGCGGATGGCGATAGCCACCACCGATCGAGAACGATTCGACGTCTCGCGCGATTGAGGTGTCGAGTCCGGCATTGCCAAGGAACAACCCGGTCGAGCCACTCGGCGCAAAGTCGGTGAAGACGATGCCGGTATCGATATTGCCGCCAGCCGGGGTTGAATTGCCGGCGCGATCGTCGCCCTTGCTGTAAATGAAACCAAGGTGCCCGAGACCGCGGAACAAGGGAAAGCTGGCGGAGCCACCGCCGACCGGCCCGCTGACCCGATCATCGGTCTCGGCTGCGAAATCCTCGCCATTGCCGAAGATCAGCGTCCCCGCGCCCACGTCTGGCACGTGACTGTCGCCATATCCGCCCAGCAGGCGCAGCGTGACGTGCGGCTTGTCTGTGTCGCGCGGGGTGGAGGACGGGTCGCGGGGTACCGCCCGGGCAATGTTGCGCGGGAGGTCGATAACCAGATCGCTTCCTGGAGGAACCTGCGGAACACTGATACGGCGCGGCGGTTGTCCGGGCAGAGCGACGATCAGCGTGCCCGGCACAGACCGGTCGCCAGGAAAGACAATCGCCAAGGAACCGTCGTCATCCTCTTCGACCGGTGCAATCGATCCGTCGGGCAACTCGAAGGTGAGACTGCCTCCCGGAATTTCTTCCTGGGTGCCGGTGTCGATGATTACCGTCTGGTTGTACACCGCCAGAGCGGGTGTCACCGCGCCGGTCGCGAGACCGAAGGCGAGGCACGATTTGAACAGAAGCGATGGTTTGCGCACGGTATTTTCTCCCCTGCAAAGTCAGCCTGACCGGCTGATCCTCGCACTTGGGTATCCGAACCTGAGCTATCGCTTGTCATCACAATGCATGACGGGTGCGCTTTTTTACCGCCGCAATCCTGCAAGCAGGACGATGCGCACCACAGCTGCCTGATCTGGAGCATCAAGTTTCGTCTTGAGGCGAGAGAACAAGGTGCGAACCGTGTTGATCGATACCCCGTTCCGGTCTGCGTAACCTGCCAGCGCTTCGCCTCCCGCAAACGCAACAGCAAGCTTTGCCTCTGCATTTGTGAGACCGTACCATTCGATCAGGCAGTTCTCATCAAGCGACAACTCGGGCTGATCCGGCAAGAGTCGCAGGATGACAAATGGCGTGGCGGACTCCACGCTTCCCGGCATCAAGAACGCTTGCGCACGGACCAGGAGGGGATTGCCTTCTTCGGGCTCTTCGATCCGGAAAGACACGGCTGAATCGACCGATGCGAGCGCCTCATTGACGCCCGCTTCCAGCCGGGACTGAGCGTCCGAAAAAGCCCCTGCGAGCCTTTCCTCGGACTCGATCAGCCAGCGGCCATCACCAAGGATTTCACGCGCCTTCTTGTCCGCAAAGATCAAGGCAAGCGTATCGCAGGTCAGGATAAGGCCCGATGGTGCATATTCGCCCTGCGCCTCGGCCATGGCGGCAATAAGCGCCTCGCGCGGCTCTTGTGCAGCAAGGCTGGCGAGCCTGGTGTGGAAGAAGTCCGTCAGCCAGGTCCGCTCGGTTCGAACCGCCCAGTCGAGCAATTCCGGTACCCGCCGCTGAAGACCCTCACGCAAGTCATCTTGCATGGCCTCGATCCGGCGGCCATAGCGATCCAGTGCGGTTTTCCGGTCAGTCACACCTAGGCAGCCCTCCGGTCGATATCAGGGATGGCCGCCCGCAGGAACTGCCCGATTGAAGCCAGGGATCCGCTCGCTTCAGGGATGTAGGCCGCCAGTCGTTGCCAGACATGTGGCATGTTGCGCCAGATATCGAGGCGGGCGCGCCCGCCAGTTTCACGGATTGCTGAAACGATCCTCCTTGAATCGTCGAGGAGCAGGTCAGTGCTGCCGACATGAACCAGAGTGGGTGGAAGGCCATGCAGATCGGCAAGTGCCGGCGATGCCAGCGGGTGGCTCGCCGGTGTGCCCTGTAGGTACATCTCGGCACAAACAGTCACAAACTCAACGTCCGACATGAACGGATCCTTGTGCGCGTTGTAGATCACGGAACCGCCCGAAAATGTAAGATCGGCCCACGGGGACAGGGCGACGAACGCCGCTGGCATCGCAATTCCGCGCTCCCGCATCGCCAGCAATGCAGCAAGTGCCAGACCGCCTCCTGCACTGTCGCCGACCAGAGCGATCTGGCTTGGCGGTGTGCCTTGCTCGACCAGGTGACAATAATTGGCAACAACGTCCTCAAGCCCGGCTGGAAACGGATGCTCCGGCGCCAGCCGATAGTCGAGCGCCAGCAATCGCGCCTCGCTGTCCCGCGCAACATAGGCGGCCAAGGTGTCGTGCAGCGAATTTCGCTCGAACACGTAGGACCCCCCGTGAACATAGAGCAGGGTGCGGGCACCGACATTGCTTATCCGGCTGCGACTGGCACCGAACCATTCGCCCGGCACCGGCGACGCAACGGAAACACCTCTCACGACATCGCGCGGGAACTTCGCCGCCACGCCTTCTATCCTGGCGAAAACACGCCGGGCCCGGTTCCAGTCGAAGTCCGGTGATCGCAAGTCGCTGCTGGGCACGCGCTTGAGCAGCCAGACCATGAACCGGACGTAACCCACTGCCAGTTTGCCGCGCCACTCGTCCGGATGAATCGGGGGAGCCTCGGACCACCAGCCTGCGGTCGAAACAAAACGGGGATCGTAAACCGAAAGTCCCACGCCAATCCCCTATTGCCCAGGTTCCTCGCTAAACCACATGAGGCTATTTGCCCATCAAGGGCAGGTCAAGAAGCGCCCTGGCCAACCCCTTAGGTTTCGGCATTGGCGCGCACGGACAAGCGGAATGTCCGGGACAAGGCCTTTGATATCAAATGAAAAACGCGTCGAATTGCAGATGATGGTCAGGCAATCCGATATTACTGACGTACGGACGTCTTGAATGCCCTATATTGAACTATTTCTCATTTATACAGCATCTTAGCATTCAGATGGCCGTTCTGTGTCGCCTCTGGAATGCACCAGGCATAAGGGGCGGAACCGCTCGGATTCGAACTCACAGGGGGCAATCGCGACTTGAATCCTCGAGCTCGACGGACTTGCGAGCTGCTATTGTCCGGTGCCCCCAAATCTCTCAGGCTCCGCCCCCATATTTGCCCCCAATCGTTACCGACAGAGCCGTCGATGGACAGAATGTTTCGATTTATCGAACTAATCGATTGTCACAGGCCATCCATGAATAACATTTATGCCAATTTAGTACTTATTGAGCAATATTCGTGCATAAAAATGACTTGGCGGAGAGGGTGGGATTCGAGCATCAACCCTATCTAATTGATTTACATGAACTGAATGATCCCGTTGATCCGATTGTGCCCCCTTCCCTGCCCCCAAGATTCTTGGCTTGATCCGGACGGATGTGGACAAAAGCGGCTCGCCAATCGGCCGCCAGGGTCCGGCAGCTCCCGACTGAAGCTGGGCCGATTGCTGACTGTCTGGTTCTGACCGTCAAGTCCAGCTTAGCTGCCGTTCGAACGCGGCAATGTCCGTCTTCGTTTCCAACCAACGTACGCCGATCAGCGGTGGAAAACTGGATCTCTGATTGTGCCGAATACTGAGAGATTGGCGAAGTGGGCGCGGGTACCATCCCCAACCCACAGTCCGATCGCGCCGCTATGGTCGGCGCGGCGCAGGTTATCGATGGCAAGAACCACCGTGCCATCGACCAGTGCCGTGAGTTTCGATCCAGCGATCTCCAGTCGCAGGTTATGCCAGCGGCCCAGCGCGACATTGGCAGCCTTCTCGTAATGCGCAGGCCGCTCGGCGCGCGAATCTGCGAAGTGGAAACCGGGATGCGCAATGTACTGGATCGCGCGAAGGTCGCGGGGCGATGGTGGTGGCGGCACATTGGCCGTCCCGTTTGCCATGCGCAGATAGACGGCTTCGAACGCTTCGCCATCATCGGTCATGTGAAATGCGATACCCGCAAAGCCCCGGGCATCTCTTCCGCCTCTGCCGTTGATTTCGGCTGCCACGTCAACCTCGATCACGCCGTTGTCGAAAGGGATGTCGAAAACCGCGAATGTCGGGCGATTGCCGCCCGCGCCGTCCAGCTGCGCAGCCTGTTCTTCTTCCGAGAGTTCGATCCGCAAGGCCGGACGACCGGCGTGCATCGCGGGCTGCAAGGACACGCCGGACAGACTGTCCGGCACCGGGATACCATGCGAAGGTGCCGCATCGGCCAACGCGACCGTCGTGTTCAGCATAAGGAACAGGCTGCCGGCGATTGCGAGGCGTCTGGAAAACATCAACATCAACTCCATCATTCGTGATTGCGGCCAGCCGGCCGGTCGATGGTTTCGCTCGGGGGCACGGCAATCGACCATTTCCTGAACGCTGTCCCGCCATAGAGCGTCTCCCCGCGGAACACCGCGCCAAACCGCTCGGGAACGCGGGTTGAACGGGTGGGCGGCAGGAGAAAGGTGACTTCCCGGATTTGGCGATGCTTTCCCAGCCATGCGATGGCTTGCGCGAAAATCGGGCTGCCCAGCGAAAAATACTCGGGCCGCAGCACCAGCCCGAAGTCCCAATCATCACGTTCCTTCTGGAAGCCGCCCCAACCGGCATAGGCCTGATCGGCCAGAATCGCCCAATGCCCCAGACCATCGCGCTCCCAGCATTGCTCCTTGGCCTGCACGAAGGCTGCGATCCGCTCCAGATCCCACCCGGCGCCGAGCAAGGGAAGATGGCGGGCAATCCGGCGATCCGACATGTGATCGAGCAACACCGCAGGATCGATGTCCGACAGACGCACGAACCGAAGCTCGGGATAAGGTGGCTGGGCCGCAATCCCTCGTGAAACGTTCATTCGGCATGCCCCTCCGGACTATCAGGACAGAGGCCGGCATCGAGCAGGCAGCGCGCCCCGGGAGGAAGCTCGCCGCTCCCGCCTCTCTCGATCGACCGGATCAGTGCGACGGGATCGGTCAGATCGACGTGGGCGAATCCCTCGCTCTGCCGGATCAGTCCGGCAAGCCCTGCCTGCCCCGTGCCATCGCGATCGAGAAAGCCCGCAACTGTGCGCCAGAAATGCACGCCAACAACGTAGAAATGCTGAGACTGGCTGCTGTCCCCCGCGTCATATCGGCGTTGGGCTTCCAGCAGCGGGGGTACATCCGGATAGAGCGCATATTGACGATCGATCCACGCGAAATCGGCAGCGTCGAGCCGCTGCCTTGCGCTTTCGAGCGCGAAGTAGCTTGCGAGACTTTCGTTGACCCACGCTGGCCATTCGGCTGCCAGCCGACCGCTGACGCTGTGAAACGCCTCATGCGCCGCTCCGGTCCAGATGATCGAACGGAATCGGGCGGGTGTTTTGTCCTCGGCGTGTTCCGGAATGACCAGCTGGCTGACGAAGGTGTCAAATCCGGCGCTGGCGTAGAAACCGGGCGGTTGGTCCGGTGCAGGTGCCAGCCAGACCCAGTCGTAGGCCTTGTGGCGGCCCGGAGGAATGCCGAACTCGCATCCCCAGCGCGCCATCGTTTCGGCAAGGATATGTGGGAATTCATCAATGCCCGCCAGTTCCGGCTGCTCGCCATGGACCCCGATCGTCATGGCGTCGTGCTGGGCGACAAGCCGTGGGCTTCTCCCGATCGCTGCGTAGAGCGGCGGCTGGTGATCCGATGGCAAGACCAGCGGCGTGCTGTCACGGCAATCGCCGCTGGCGCAGATCCGCACCCCGACAGCGGCCGATTGATCACTCCGGCGGAGCAACGCTGATGCTTCGGCGATCAACCAGAAGCCGTGGCGAGGGTCATGCCCGGATTGCGGCACCGTGGCGTCGGTCGGCGCAACGTCCAGATCGACAATCCTGACATCCCATTCAATCTGCTGGCAGCCTTGCGGGACCTGCCAGCCGGATTGCAGCGTCCCGGCCGGTCTTCCGTCAGCGCACCGGACGTTGCTGAACGCCCCGGCATCCCCGTGGCGCGCCGGCCAGACGGTGGTGTCGCCAGCCTGCAAAAGCATCGATCCGCGCAGGGCAAGCGGTGCATCGGCATCTACGGTGATCACGTAATCCTCGATCGGCGCGTCGGCTTGCGCGGGTACGGCCCGACGCCGGCCATCGCGAGGAGACACCAGCGATGCAGCGCGCGGATTGCGGCGGGTGCTGGCTGATCGCCGGTGCGCGCAATCATGGCGCCGTGCCTCCCAGTGCCTCACCCAGCTGCTGCGGCGTGATCGGGTTCCCTTGCGCAGCGAAGCCTTCAAGGATGTTCGTGAAAGTGCGTTCGTTGTCGTGTGCGAGGGCAAGGGCGCGCAGCCCCTTGTCGCCGCGCAGCTGATCGGCATCGAACAGTCGGCCGCGCATGATCACCGCTTCGGGACGCCGCAGGCAATTGATGTCCATCAGCGGGTTGCAACGATAGAGCACAAGATCGGCCGCGCACCCTTCGGCCAGGCATCCTGCTTCGCCCGCGCGGCCAAGGACTTCGGCCGGCGTCGCGGTTGCCGCCTTGATCGCCTTGAAAGGCGAGGCCAGTG
>JAHDXX010000095.1:0-2523 GCA_023384025.1 Sphingomonadaceae bacterium | reverse complement strand
CCGCCAGCAGTTCGAGCTCATCCACCAGCGAGGCGCCGGGAATGTTGGTGAAGATCCCCGCATCGCTGCCCGCCACGATGGGCACGCCCTCTTCATCGAGGATGCGGGTGAATTGGATGTAGAATTCGTGCTTCCTGCGTTCGGAAAGCGCCTGTTCGCCCGCCCATCGCGCAATTGACGGAGCAGCGACCACCTGTGCCAGCGGCGGCATGGTTTCCACGCCGCTGCGATAGGCATAGGCACCACCGGACTGTGCCACTTCGACCAGATTGAGATGCGCGATCAGCGTCGGTGTGACCGCCACCTTGCGCGCGGCGATCTGTCTTGCCAGCCGCCGTGCGCGCGCGTGATCAAGTGCGCCTTCCAGACCATGCCAGGCGATCGCCTCGACATGCTCGATCGTCTCGAAGCCGTCGGCGATGACCTTTGTGAAGTCCAGCGCAAAGTGCGGTCGGCCGCTCTCGTCGAAGCTTCTGCTCCCTTCCGGCACGTGGCCCGTCACCGCCATGCCCAGCCGCCGGGCTTCCTCCCGCACCGCGCCATAGGCTTCGGCAGACAGGTTGGAATAGACCTTGAGGCGGCGGAAGCCCGAGGCGTGCTGCTGCCGCACGGCGGCGCGGGCGTCGGCGGCGGTCTCGACGATCTGATGGTAAATCTGGCTGTCCGGCCCCTTGCTGTTGAGGATCGGACCGGCGGTAAGCAGGTGCGGCCCGCACAACTCGCCTGCCTCCACCTGTTCGGCGAGGCGCAGGTGAAACGGCATGCCCGACATGTTCCGGACGGTTGTGACCCCGTGCATCAGATTGGCAGCAAGCTCGGTCTGATCCCAAACATGGACATGCATGTCGTGCAGTCCGGGGATCACCGTCAGGCCGGTACCGTCGAAGACCGTCTCCGGCGTTGCGGGATCGGGTGCGCCTTGCGGCAAGATCGCCGCAATCCGGCCATCTGCGATGATAAGCGAGACGTTTTCCGTCACGCCGGGCCGCTCGCCGCGAAAATCGATGGCTGTAACGTTGCGGATCACCAGCGGCGTGCCCGATGGGCCGCAGCGCCAGTCGACCGGAGCAGCAGTCGGCGGGACTTCGGCAGCGAAAACGTGGGACGCGTTGAAGAGATTGGCCATCGCCAGCGCAAGCCAAATCCGGCCTATCATGATACAACCTCCGGAGGCGGGTTCGTCAGGATCGCCCGTTCGTTACAGGGGATCTTGAAAAGACGGCCGCATGGCCGCGAGTATCCCGGCGACGCGCGCGCGCAAGTGCGGCACGAGATCCGCTTCGAACCAGGGATTTCTGGATAGCCACATGCGGTTCCGCGGGCTGGGATGCGGCAGCACGACCGTGCCGGGAAAGGACTTTTCCCAACGGCACACCAAGCCCGTCAACGTCCCCTTGTCGTCGCGATGATGCCATGCGGCGGCATATTGCCCCACGATGATCGTCAGCTTGAGGCTGCGCATCGGTTCGAGCAGTTGATTTCGCCACAGTTGCGCGCACACCGGTGGCGGCGGCAGATCGCCCGATTTCCCTTTGCCGGGGTAACAGAATGCCATTGGAACGATCGCGAATACGCCGGGATCGTAAAACGTTGCGCGGTCCACACCAAGCCAGTCCCGCAGCCGGTCGCCCGAAGGATCGTCGAAGGGAACACCCTTGTCATGGGTAAGCCGGCCCGGCGCCTGACCGGCAATCAGGATCTGTGCGTCGCGCTGCCACTGGAGGATGGGACGCGGACCAAGCGGCAGATCCCGACATTGCGAACAGCTCCGTATGGCAAAGAGCAATGCGCTGTCATTCTGATCTGCCATCATGGCCTCGCGTCTCTTCACCAAATCCCGCGCATCAGCCCAGCTGGAAACCAATGGCGAGGATCGCCGCCCAAGATACCAGATAGGTCGGCGTGCGAAGATAGGGCACCCCAAGCGCATAGACGATGTAATGGACCACGCGCGCGTAGTAGAACACCATCGCACACTGGCCGACGAACGCGGCGTCGACGCGGTCAGGAAGCATGCCCGCTGCCACTACAACCGCCACAAAGGCGGGCAGGGTTTCGACCATGTTGAGATGGGCCCGCTTGGCGCGCTGAGCCCATAGCGGCGGTGTCGGCTCCTGTGCGGGGTAACCTTCGGGATAGTTATTCAGGAAATCCCCGATCCCCCACACGAACAGACGCGAGACGATGTAGGGAACCCACATCAGGACCGTGAGGACACCCGACAGGGCGAGAAAGTGATAGGCCTGTTCCATGTCACGCCCTCCCTATGCCGCAAAGCCGTTATGGATCGCCTCGAGCTTGTGCCCGAAAGGATCACGCACGAAGGCGGCATAGACGTCGTTCGCCGGATAATCCGGGCGCGGCCCCGGCTTGCCCGAGCAGACGCCGCCGCCCTGCAATGCCGTTGCATGAAAGGCTTCGACGGCGGCCTGGCTTTCAGCCCGGAATGCGATGTGGGTGCCGTTGCCCTGCGTATAGGCTTCCCCGTCGGCCGGAACCATCAGCAGGAACTGGACAACACCA
>JAHDXX010000361.1 GCA_023384025.1 Sphingomonadaceae bacterium | reverse complement strand
CACGCGGGTGCGTTGCATGGTGTCGGCCAGATCGTCGCCGGTCTGGCCGGGCAAGCCGTACATCAGGTCGAAATTGAGCGAGTCGACCCCGGCCGCGCGCAGCCAGTCGACCGTTTGCACGATAACCTCTTCCGGCTGGACCCGGCCGATGGCCTTCTGGCAATGCGCCGCGAACGTCTGCACCCCCAGGCTGGCGCGGGTGATCCCGATCTGGCCCACTGCTGTCGCCCAGTCGGCGGTCATGGTGCGGGGATCGATTTCCGTCGAGAGGATCGGGTCGGCAAGGCTGAACTGCCGCGCCAGCAGATCGTTCAGGCGCAGGAATTCATCCGCCGACAGGGCATTGGGGCTGCCTCCACCAAAGCTGATCCGGCGCACCCGGGTGGTGCGGGGAAGCAGGCTCGCCACCAGCGCGATCTCCGCTTCGAGCGCTGACAGGTAGGACTCGAGCCGGTGCCGCCGCGCTGCGACCCCGGTGTTGCAGCCGCAGTAGAAGCAGATCTGCTCGCAGAAGGGGATATGGAGATAGAGCGAAACATCCCCCGACACATCCTCCAGCGCGGTGCGATAGGCATCGGGCGGCAGCGGGCCGAACTCGGCGGCGGTGGGATAACTGGTATAGCGCGGGACCGGGGTCGCCAGCAGCTCGGGGTGATAGGGCCACATGCGAGCCTGCCTCGCAGGTGCGCGTCATCCCGTCATTGAGCCAGATCAAATTTCTTCCGGCATCCGCCCGCATGGCAGGCCTTGAACGGGCAGGTTTCAGGCGGCGCAGGGTCCTTGTCACCCAGCGGAATGGTGATCTCTCCTCCGGCGCACAGCCTTGCAACCAGCGTGCGCTGCCCCTCGTCCTGCGGCAGCGGCCCCAGTGCGACCGGCAGCAGGACAAACATGGCCAGCCAGCCCGTGCTCATTGTTCGTCCTCGTCGATCAGGATGCGGTTGGCGGCACCATCAAGGTCGTCGAACTGCCCGGAACGCATGGCCCAGAAGAATGCGGCGAGGCCGCCCAGCCCGGCGAGCAGGGCAATCGGGATCAGGAACGCGAGGCTGGTCATTGGCCGCTCCTTGCCAGTCGCAGCGAACTGGCGACGACGATCAGCGAGCTGGTCGACATGGCCACGGCTGCGATCAGCGGGGTGACAAGGCCGGCCAGCGCCAGCGGCACTGCCAGCACGTTGTAGCCAATCGCGAGACCGAAGTTCTGCTTCACAATCTGCATGGTTCGGCGCGAGATCTTCAGCGCGGCCAGCACCGGGGCGAGCCGGTTGCCGAGGAATACCGCGTCCGCCGCCTGCTGGCTTGCGTCGCTGGCAGTGCCAGGCGCAATCGAGGCGTGCGCAGCGGCAAGGGCAGGGCCATCGTTGAGCCCGTCTCCGACCATCAGCGGGAAGCGCCCGCCAGCCTTCAGCCGCTCCAGTTCGGCCAGCTTGTCCTCCGGGCGCATGCTGCACCGCCCGAACAGGCCGAGCGTGGTCGCTACCTCGCGCACGGCGCTCGAACGGTCGCCCGACATCATCGAGGCCGGGATGTTCTGCGCCTT
>JAHDXX010000360.1 GCA_023384025.1 Sphingomonadaceae bacterium | reverse complement strand
AGCGCTCGGCATCGATCCGGCCGACCTGCTCGACATCGATCCGCAGCAATTCCGAGCGGTGTGGCACCCACAGCTCCGCCAGCCATTCGCTGCCTGACCTGACCGGCTGGTCGTTGCGACGGGCAAGCGCACGTTCGATCGCCCGGCCAAGCCGTTCGGGCGCGACCGGCTTGAGCACATAATCGACCGCTTCGAGATCGAATGCCTCGACCGCGAAATGGTCATGCGCGGTCACGAAGATCACCGCCGGGCGGCGATCCTTGCGGGCAAGCTTGCGCGCCACGCCGAGCCCGTCGAGCTCGGGCATGGTCATGTCGAGCAGCACCAGGTCGGGCTGCAGCGCTTCGACCAGCCGCAGAGCGGCGGCGCCGTCGTTGGCGGTGCCGACCACGGACAGATCGGGTATCCGCGCGCAGATCACCTGCATCCGCTCCACCGCGAGCGGTTCGTCATCGACGATCAGGGTGCGCAGCGGGGCCTGCTCGTTCTGCTCAACCATGGGTCACCAGCGGAATGCGGATTTCCGTGCGATATCCGCCCTCGACGGGGCCGGACACCAGCGAGGCCTCGCGCCCGAAGCGCGCTTCCAGCCGGTCGCGCACATTGGCAAGGCCGATCCCGAAGCCGTGACCGGCCCCGGCGGGCACGCCCGGACCATCGTCGCTGACTTCGATCACCAGCCGGTCGAACTCCTCGCGGGCAGTGACCCGGATCATCACCGGGCGGCTGACCGGGGCCACGCCGTACTTGACCGAATTTTCCACCAGCGGCTGGAGGATCATGCCCGGCACGCGCGCTTCGGCCAGCCGGTCAGGCAGGTCGAACTCCGGCCTGAGACGGTCGGGAAAACGCACCGCCTCGATCTCGAGGTAATGCTGCTGCAAGGCGAACTCGTCGGCCAGGACCACGTCGGCGCTGGCATCATCGGCCAGCGAATGGCGGTAGAAGCTGGCGATCGTCTGGATCATCTGCTCGGCCTGGTCGGTCTTGCCGGTCATCACCATCGAGGACAGCGAATTGAGGGTGTTGAACAGGAAGTGCGGGTTGACCTGATAGCGCAGGCTGCGCAGCTCGGCCGCCTTGGCCGCACTGCGGAACCGCTCCTCACGCCGCTCCGCCGCGCGGGCGCGGGCGCCTGCGAGGAGCGCCAGATAAAGCGCCGACCACGCCAGCAACAGAAAAAAGCGGCCAAGCGCAATCTCGACCAGACCCGACCATTTGTCGTCCTCGACACTTGAATTGGGTAATACGACCCGCGCAGTGTCAGCGGCATCTGGCCCCAGGGGGCCTTCAGCGTCGCGCAACGGCTGAGTCGGCGCCTCGATCACGATATTGCCTGACTCGTCGCGCTTGAGGGTAAATCCGCGATCTTCCGCGATCTTGCTCTCGACCCGTTCCTGCACCGGGGCAAAGATGACCTGATTAGCCTGAGCAATGATCACGGCAGCGGGCATGGACAAGACCAGCGCAGCAATCACCTGCATCCACAGGGCGCGCCGGTCAAACAGGCGCAGCAACAGCCACAGGACCCAGGTCACACCAATACC
>JAHDXX010000094.1 GCA_023384025.1 Sphingomonadaceae bacterium | reverse complement strand
CCTTCTGTAATGGGGGGCGAGGATTTCGGCCAGTTCCTGCGTGCCAGCCCGGACGACATCAAGTCGCTGATCTTCTGGGTCGGCGGCGTGCCACAGGAGGAGTTCGCCCGGGCGCAGAAAGGCGAGATCGAGCTGCCCTCGCTGCACAGTCCGTTCTGGGCGCCTGATGCGGAAGCGGTGATTTCCACCGCTGCGGAAGCAATGGCCGCTGCTACGCTCGACTTGATGCGTGCTTCAGGCGGGTAGGCCTGAATTCAGCAGTCGTTGCATGGGCCTTCAAAGCCACCGCGGCTGAGTGAGTCGGTGGCGATCGCCTGCTGGCGGCGGGCCTGCTCTGCCGGGGAGACAGGGGCTTCCCCGCCGTGGAGGCGCTCCATCACCTTTTTGCGTTCTTCTTCGGACAAGGCCATAAACTGTTCCGGTGTCAGCTTGAGCTGGCGCAGCATCCCGACCGACATCGGCTTGTTGCGATACTGGTTCGGGATGTAGGACGAGACGAAACCGTCGCCGCCACCTGAAACGTCGCCTGAATTGTCCGAACCCCAGCCCGAGGCAGCAGGCGGGGCCTTCTTCACACTGTCGACCCGGCGCACAACCGTTGGCTTGGCGTTTTTCTTGATTTCCCTGGCCGCGGCGTCAATCGCGGCCTGCTGGCTATCCACGCTGGCATTGAACTGGTCGGCATTGCTCTCGCTGGTGGCAATCGCCAGCGCGACGGTTGCAACAATGGTTACCACTGCGAAGTGGCGGTACATTTTTGCGGTTACCGCTTTTTGTGCTTCCTTGCGTGCCATGGCGCGCTGTGCCTAGCACCAAGCGGTTAACCGGGCTCCAGCCAGCATGGTTGCCAAAATATTGACGGCCGCCGGGGTGGTAAAACCCCGACGGCCGTGTCTCCTCCCCAGGAGAGTGTTGGTCAGCGCCTCAGATATATGTGCCGAGGCGGTGGTGCAGCGCGTTGATCTTCGCCAGTTCCTCGCGGTCCTCGGTAGCCTTGGCATGGCTTTCGAGCGCACGACGCAGGAGCTTGAAGTCCGCGGTGGAGAGCAGCGCGCGGGCGCGGCCTGGTTCGCGGGCAGTGGTTTCTTCGGTCATGGAGAATTCTCCTTCTTCCCTTGTCGATACCGGTCAGGCGGCGGCGAACTGGTTCATCGTGTTGTCCTTGCCGCCGGCCTTGAGAGCCGCTTCGCCGGCAAAGTATTCCTTGTGATCGTCACCGATATCGGAGCCGGCCATATTCTGGTGCTTCACGCAGGCGATACCCTGGCGGATTTCCTCGCGCTGCACGTTCTTGACGTAGCCGAGCATGCCTTCTTCACCAAAGTAGCGCTTGGCGAGGTTGTCGGTGCTCAGTGCGGCCGTGTGATAGGTCGGCAGAGTGATCAGGTGGTGGAAGATCCCCGCCTGCGCCGCTGCATCGCGCTGGAAGGTGCGGATGCGCTCATCGGCCTCGGCAGCGAGATCGGTGGTGTCGTAGTCAACGCTCATCAACCGGGCGCGGTCATAGGCGCTCATATCCTTGCCGGCTTCGGCCCAGGCATCATAGACCTGCTGGCGGAAGTTGAGCGTCCAGTTGAAGCTGGGCGAGTTGTTGTAGACCAGCTTGGCGTTGGGGATCACTTCGCGGATGCGGTTCACCATGCCGCCGATCTGGCCGATGTGCGGCTTCTCGGTCTCGATCCACAGCAAGTCGGCGCCGTTCTGGAGCGACGTGATGCAGTCGAGCACGCAGCGGTCCTCGCCGGTTCCCGAACGGAACTGGTAGAGATTGCTGGGCAGGCGCTTGGGGCGCAGCAGCTTGCCATTGCGGGTGATCAGCACGTCGCCGTTGCCGATCTGGCCGGCATCGACTTCCTCGCAGTCAAGGAAGGCGTTGTACTGGTCGCCGAGATCGCCCGGCTCCGTGCTGTAGGCGATCTGCTTGGTCAGGCCAGCCCCGAGGCTGTCGGTGCGCGCAACGATGATCCCGTCCTCGATGCCGAGCTCGAGGAAGGCGTAACGCACAGCACGGATCTTCTGCAGGAAATCCTCGTGCGGCACGGTGACCTTGCCGTCTTGGTGGCCGCACTGCTTCTCGTCCGACACCTGGTTCTCGATCTGGATGGCGCAGGCACCGGCCTCGATCATCTTCTTGGCGAGCAGGTAAGTCGCCTCGGCATTGCCGAACCCGGCGTCGATATCGGCGATGATCGGAACGACATGGGTTTCATGCTCGTCGATCGCCTTCTCGATCCGCTTGGCTTCCACTTCGTCACCGCGTTCGCGGGCAGCGTCGAGATCGCGGAACATGCCACCCAGTTCGCGGGCATCGGCCTGGCGCAGGAAGGTGTAGAGTTCCTCGATGAGCGCGGGAACGCTGGTCTTCTCGTGCATCGACTGGTCGGGCAGGGGGCCGAATTCGCTGCGCAGCGCGGCGATCATCCAGCCCGACAGGTAGAGGTAACGGCGCTTGGTGCTGCCGAAATGCTTCTTGATGGAGATCATCTTCTGCTGCGCAATGAACCCGTGCCAGCAGCCGAGCGACTGGGTGTAGTTGGCCGGATCGGCATCGTAGGCCGCCATGTCCTCGCGCATGATCTTCGCGGTGTAGCGGGCAATGTCGAGGCCGGTGGGGAAGCGGTTCTGGAGCTTCATGCGCGCCGCGCTTTCCGCGTCGATCGCGTTCCATGGAGCACCCTGACCGGTGATGGCGGTGCGGAACGAAGCAATCTGGTTCTGGTAGGTCACGACGAATCTCCTGTTGGCACGGCGCTTGGCCTTGCCGCTGGTCTCGCGATTCCGGGGCCAATTTGACAGAGAAATTACAAAAAATATCGTCCATTCGGGCCGAAGAACGCAATTGTGCATGTAATGATGTAATGATATTTACAAGCGAATGAGCGATGATTCCATTTTTGCCGGACCTGCCCTGCGGCGCCTGCGCAAGCGGGAAGGGTTGACCCAGGCCGCCATGGCCCAGCGGCTCGATATCTCCCCGAGTTATCTCAACCTGATCGAGCGCAACCAGCGACCGCTGACCGCGCGGGTGATCATGCAGGCGATCGATGCGTTCGACTTCGATCCGCGGACCTTGCGGCAGGACGAGACCGTGGGCGGGGTTGACGGGCTGATGCGCCGCTTCGCCGACGAACGCTTCTCCGACCTGGGCTTGAGCCGGGAAGAAGCGGACGAGTTTTTATCCGCCGCTCCGGCGGCGGCCGCGGCATTTGCCCGGATGTATGACACGTCTGGCTCAGGCGTGCCGGAAGGCGATGATCCGCTGCAAGCCTCCCGGCGGGAGATCGAGCGATGGCGCAATCATTTCCCTGACCTTGATGCCGCAGCCGAACAACTCGCGGACGAGTTGCGCCTGTCGCGCGGCGAGATCGGCCCTGCGCTGGTCGAGCGGCTGCGTGAGCGACACCAGCTGACCGTGCGCATCCTGCCGGCGGATGTGCTGGGCAATGCGGTGCGTCGGCTCGACCTTCATGCCCGCCAGCTCCAGCTGTCCGAGATGCTCGAGCCGGGCTCGCGTGTGTTTCATGTCGCGCAGCAGCTGGCCATGCTCGAACAGGATGAAGCAATACGCGCTATCGCCGCCGGGCCTCGTTTCGGAGAAGAAGCTTCGCGACAATTGTTCGAGCGCCACCTGGTGGCCTACTTCGCGGCGGCGCTGGTGATGCCCTATGGACGGTTCCTGCGCGCATGCGATGCGACCGGCTATGACTTTCCCGTGCTCATGCGCCGGTTCGGGGTGAGCTTCGAACAGCTGGCCCATCGCCTCACCACCTTGCAGCGGGTTGGGCAGCGGGGCTTGCCATTCTTCATGGCCCGGGTTGACCGCGCGGGGCAATTGTCGAAGCGTTTCGCCGGAGCGAGCGGTGCGACGCTGCTCGAAAGCGATGCCACTTGCCCGCTGTGGCATGTCCATCGCGCGTTCGAGCGCCCGGTCGAATTGCAGGTTCAGGCCGTGCTGGTGGACGGAGCCGAAGGCAGCCGGGACCACTGGCTGACATTTTCTCATGTCGTCGGAGCAGGTGCCGGGGGCGATGCACGCTTTGCGGTTTGCCTTGGCATTGAAGCGAGGCTGGCGAGTGAGCTCGCTCCTGCCCGAGGCGTCTCGTTGCGCCGGGAAGATGCTATGGGCATCGGCATGGGTTGTGCGCGGTGCCACATACCCGGCTGTCGGCAGCGTTCCCTGCCACCGCGTGGTGCATCGCTCGCCTTTGACCGGCTGTCGCGCGGTGCCAGCCCGTTCGGGTTCGGCGAGCAGGGAACCGGTTAAGGCCCGGCCAGTTAGTCCGCAGAAAGGACCAAGGCCGATGGCAAAGTATGGCAATAACGATGCCGGTACCAATTCGGGTGACGTCGTGTCAACGCGCACCAGTGCCCGAGCCAATTCCGATCATCTGGCCAAGGGCTGGCTGATCATGCTGGCCGTGTTGATGGCGGCGGTCGCAATGCAGCATTGGGCTGGCTGAGGCTTCCTGCGGGCAGGTCATCCGGGCGCAAGCCAGCGAGGCAAAGCGTAAACGCAGCCGCGCTCTGCGTTTACCAATCCGGTGTAAGGTTTACCGACATTTCACTTATGCCCGTTAGTCCGGCAGGCCCGAAGCCATGCCGGACCGGAGCAAATGATCCGCCTGTTCAAGCACTATATCCCGCACGCAGTCATGCTGCTTGGCCTGCTCGACCTGATTCTCCTGGTCGCAGCGGGGGAGCTGGCATGGCAGTTGCGCGCTTCCCAGGCCGGAATCGGGCTTGCACCTTTTGCCGAGCGGATTGGCCCCATGCTTGGCTTTGCCGTAGTCGTGTGGACCGCGATGATTGCGGTCGGGGTCTATTCGAGCATGGCGCTGCTGTCGCTGCGCTACGCCGCTGCCCGACTGCTGGTTGCGATCAGTCTGGGAATCATCGCGCTTTCCGTGCTCGACTTCGTATTGCCCGGCAGCACGCTGTGGCGCTCGACACTGTTGTTCGCGATGGTTGTCGCCATCCTGATGTTGCTCGCCAACCGGCTTGTGATGGGTGCCGTTATCGGCACCTCGGCATTTCGCCGGCGAGTAATGGTTCTGGGCGCTGGAGCGCGGGCAGAGCGCCTGAGCCGCCTGGCCGATCGCCCGGAAAGCGGGTTCGCCATTGTTGCTTTCGTCAAGATGTCCGACGCCGGGTCGGTTGTCGCGGAGGCAATCCCGCGGTCCGCGATCCACGATCTCGGGGTGTTTGTGGAGAAACTCGGTGTCAGCGAAGTGGTGCTGGCGCTGGAGGAGCGGCGCAACGCACTGCCGCTGAAGGATCTCCTGCGGATCAAGACGCAAGGCGTCCACGTCAATGACTTCAGCAGCTTCATGGAACGCGAAACGGGCCGGGTCGACCTCGATTCGGTCAATCCCAGCTGGCTGATCTTTTCTGACGGCTTCTCGTCAGGGCGAATGTTCTCCAGCATGGCAAAGCGCGCCTTCGATGTCCTTGCCAGCGGATTGCTGCTGCTGCTGACCTTCCCGGTAATCGCTCTGTTCGCCATCCTGGTGAAGCTGGACAGCAAGGGGCCGGCGTTCTTCCGCCAGCCCCGTGTCGGCCTTTATGGCGAGGTCTTCCAGGTGGTGAAGCTGCGCTCCATGCGCACCGATGCCGAGAAGGACGGGGTCAAGTGGGCGGAAAAGGATGATCCGCGCATTACCCGCCTTGGCCGGTTCATCCGCAAGGTCAGGATTGACGAACTGCCCCAGACCTGGAGCGTTCTGAAAGGCGAAATGAGCTTTGTCGGTCCACGACCCGAAGTGCCGAAGTTCGTTGCCGAGCTGGAAGAGCATCTGCCTTATTATGCCGAGCGTCACATGGTGAAGCCGGGCATTACCGGGTGGGCGCAGATCAATTATCCCTACGGGGCGAGCATCGAGGATGCCCGCCACAAGCTCGAATACGATCTGTACTATGCCAAGAACTACACGCCGTTCCTTGATCTCCTGATCCTGCTCCAGACGCTGCGTGTGGTCCTGTGGCCGGAGGGCGCCCGGTGAGCCAGCTCGCGGCCAGCAGCTGGATCGTGGCTGGATTCGCCATCCAGCTGGTGGCGGCATTGGCATGCGCGGCGCTGGCGCTCTGGCTGCTCAAGGACCGCGGGCATGCGAGGCCAGACCGCAAGGCGACACTGGTCGCGCTGGCGATGGTCGCTACCTGGTCGCTCGTCGCTGCCGCCTTCGGGATCGACTCAACGCCGGCGCTGCTTGCCGAAACACTGCGCGACCTGGCCTGGTTGAACCTGCTCTACCGCCTGTTCGAAGTTGACGGGCGCGACCGCAGCGTGCGCAATGTCCGCCCGGTGATCGGTGCGCTCGCCTTTGTCGAGGCTCTGCAACCGGCAGTTCTGCTGGTGCAGATCAATTATGCAGCGAGCCCGCTGGTCGCCGCCATCGCAGCAGAAAACCACGCGATGTTCGGCATGCTGGTAGCGATCGGCGGGCTGGTCATGGCGCACAACCTCTATGTCGGTGCGTCTCCGACGGCGCGGGAGGTGCTTCGCTGGAGCGCGCTGGGGGTTGCTATCCTGTGGCTCTACGAGCTCAATCTCAACACGGTTGCCTATCTCGGCGGGTCGGTGACGCAGCTGCGCGCGCTGTACGGGCTGGTCATTCTTGCCTCGGTGGCGTGCCTTGCCATTGCGTTCAGTCCGGCCAGGGCCCGGTCGGGTCTCAAGCCCTCGCGTGCGGTTGCCTTCCAGGGGCTCTCGCTGCTTGTGATCGGGGCCTACCTGCTGGTCATGATCGGTTTCGCCCAGTGGCTGGATGTGCTTGGCGGCGACTTCGGACGACTGGCCCAGGTCGGGTTCGTGTTCTTCGGCTCGCTTGCCGCGCTCTACTGGATGCCGTCGAAGCGCCTGCGTGACTGGGTGCGGGTCACCGTGCTCAAGAACATGTTCCGCCACCGCTATGACTATCGCGCGGAATGGCTGCGGTTTAACCAGACTGTGGGGCGGGGGGGCAGCATTCCGCTGACGGAGCGGATTGTCCAGGCCATGGCTGACATTGCCGACAGTCCGTCAGGCTTGCTGCTGCTGCCTGACGACAACGGCGGATGGACGCTTGCTGCCCGCTGGAAATGGCCTGACATCGAGGTTCCGCTCCAGCCGGTGTCCGCCGAGCTGGCGACGCGGATGGCGCGGCACAACTACATCGTCGAGCTCGACGATGTGCGCGCCGGGGTCGATCGGCATGGCGAAACGGGCTACGTCGAGCCGTGGCTGACGGGCGAGGCAAAGTGCTGGGCGCTGGTGCCGCTTCTCCACTTTGACCGCATGGTCGGCATTGTCGTGCTGTCGCGCCCGCAGGACAGCCGTCGCATGGACTGGGAAGACCTCGACCTGCTCAAGGTCGCAGGTCAGCAGCTGGCGAGCTATCTTGCCGAGCAACAGGTCCAGCAGGCGATGATGGATGCGGCCCGGTTTGACGAGTTCAACCGGCGCATGGCGTTCGTCCTCCACGACATCAAGAACCTGGCGAGCCAGCTCAGCCTGCTTGCCCGCAATGCAGAGAAGCATGCCGACAACCCCGCGTTCCGGGCCGACATGCTGGTGACGCTGCGCAACAGTTCGGACAAGCTGACGGCACTGCTGGCGCGGCTGGGCCGCTATGGCCACGCCGGCAACGACCAGCGCGGCGCAATCTCGCTGGGGCCACTCGCGGAAAAGCTGGCGGCCCGTCATTCAGCCGGTCATCCGGTCTGTGCCATGGTCCATGGTGACTGCATCGTGCGTGCGGCTGCGGAGCCGCTCGAACAGGCGTTGTCGCATCTCGTCCAGAACGCGATCGAAGCCAGCTCTCCGGACAGCCCGGTGATGATCGAGGTGTCGCAGGATGGCGATTGCGCAACCATCCAGGTGGTCGACTCCGGCACCGGGATGAGCCGGGAATTCATCCGCAACGGCCTGTTCAAGCCGTTCGTTTCCTCGAAAACAGGCGGGTTCGGCATTGGCGCGTTCGAAGCCCGCGAGCTGATCCGTGCGATGGGTGGATCGCTCGACGTCGACTCGCGCGAAGGGCTCGGAACGCGCTTCGTGATCAGTCTCGAGCTCGCCGAAGCAGAGATGCCCGGTGTCATGACAAGGGAGGCCCGATAGATGGCCGATCCACGCCCCAAGCTGCTGATCGTCGAAGACGATACCGGTCTCCAGGCCCAGTTGAAATGGGCCTACGAGGATTTTGATGTCGTAATTGCCGGTGATCGCGCTGCGGCGATTGCCGCATTCCGGGCGGAAGAGCCCGACGTTGTCACGCTCGATCTTGGCTTGCCGCCGGATCCCGATGGCACGACCGAAGGTTTCGCCGTGCTGGATGAGTTGCTTGCCCTGAAACCGGGCACAAAGATCATCGTTGCATCCGGCCACAGTGCGCGCGAGAGCGCGTTGCAGGCCATCGAGCGCGGTGCCTACGACTTCTACCAGAAACCGGTCGATATCGAGGCGCTCGGGCTGATTGTCCGGCGGGCACTCAACCTGCACCGGATCGAGCAGGAAAACCGCCGCCTGGCCGAGCAGGTTTCCGGAGGCGCGGAGCCGCTCGCAGGCCTGATTACCGCTGCTCCCGAAATGCTCAAGGTGACCCGGGTGATCGAGCGCGTGGCGAAGACGGGTGCTTCGGTCATGCTACTCGGGGCAAGCGGTACCGGCAAGGAAGTGCTTGCACGCGGCCTGCACGACAGCAGCGAACGCAAAGGCGGCGCTTTCATCGCCATCAATTGCGCGGCGATCCCGGAAAACCTGCTCGAAAGCGAACTGTTCGGGCACGAGAAGGGCGCGTTCACCGGTGCGGTCAAGACCACCGAAGGCAAGATCGAGCTGGCCCATGGCGGGACCTTGTTCCTTGACGAGGTGGGCGACATTCCGCTGCCGTTGCAAGTCAAGCTGCTGCGGTTCCTGCAGGAACGGACAATCGAGCGGATCGGCGGGCGCAAGGCCATCGCAGTCGATACCCGGATCGTTTGTGCGACCCATCAGGACCTCGAGGACATGATCGCAAAAGGATCATTTCGCGAGGACCTGTTCTATCGGCTGGCCGAGATCGTGGTGAAAATCCCCTCGCTGGTGGATCGGCCCGGCGATGCAGTGTTGCTGGCCAAGGCATTCCTCAAGCGGTTTGCCGACGAGATCAACCCCAAGGTAAGGGGTTTCGCGGCCGATGCCCTGTCAGCGATCGATGCATGGAACTGGCCGGGCAACGTGCGCGAGCTGGAAAACCGGGTGAAACGCGCGGTCATCATGGCCGATGGAAAGCTGGTGACGGCCGAGGATCTCGATCTGGACCGCGAAGGTGGCGAGGAAACCCTGCTGCTTAACCTCAAGACTGCGCGCGAGCAGGCGGACCGCAAGGTCATCCGCCATGCACTGGCCCGCTCCGAAGGCAATATATCGACTGCCGCGCGTCTGCTCGGTGTGAGCCGCCCGACGCTCTACGACCTGCTCAAACAATACGACCTGCAGGCTTGAAGCAGAAATGCGCAGGTTCCTGTCCCTGATACTTGCACTCGGGCTTGCAGGCTGCGGTGACAGCGCCGAGGAGCTGACGCCGCTTGAAGAAGCGCAGGCCATGCTGGCTGAAGGTGACGGATTGGGTGCCGAGGTCGTGCTGCGCCAGATGCTGGCAAACGGGACAGCGCAGGATCAGGTCGCTGCCTACCTGGGCGAGGCAGAGCTGCAGCAAGGCGAACTGGTCGAAGCCCGGCGCTGGCTGGGTGAAGGTCGATTCACGCAGGATACCGCCGGGCACGGCTTCCATATGCTCGGGCGGCTGGAGCTGAGGAGCGGCAATCTTTCCGCTGCCGGGCAGGCGTTTGACCGTGCCTATGCCAGCATTCCCGACAGTCCTGACCTGTGGGTCGACATCGGCCGCCTTCGGTATCGCGGTGGTGAGCAGAAGCAGGCGATCGAGGCCAGCATGCGGGCAGTCGAACTGGGGCCGCAAGATCCTGACGCATTGTTGCTTCGGGCCCAGCTTGTGCGTGATGGCGAGGGGCTGGCTGCGGCCATTCCGTGGTTCGAAGCCGGGCTGGAGGTCGCGCCCGACAATCTCGATCTGCTAGGTGATTATGCCGCGACCCTGGGCGACCTTGGCCGCGCGAAAGACATGCTGGTGGTGATCCGCCACATGGCCACCATCGATGATCGCAACCCCAGGCTGTTCTATCTTCAGGCGGTGCTGGCGGCGCGAGGCGGCGAGTTTGCTCTGGCGCGTTCGCTTCTGTCCAGGGCTGGCTCGGCCGTCAGCGAGAATCCCGCAGGACTGTTGCTGAGCGGCGTGATTGACGTCGAGAATGGCAATTACCAGAGCGCTGCACAAACGCTTGACCGGCTTGTCACGATGCAACCTGATAACCGACCGGCGCGGGAATTGCTTGCCCGCGCCATCGCTCTCGGTCTCAACGACGGCGAACTCGGCTACCGGTTTGGTGACCAGGCGCGGATGAAAAGCGCGTCACCCTACATGATGCAGCTGGCCGGACGCAGCCTTGAAGGGCTCGGGCGCCGGGATGAAGCGGCCGCATTGCTGGATCGGGCCGCTCAACCGCGCAACGCCAATCTTGTGGCGGTGGAGGCGCTGACTTCGCTTTCGGTTGCCGAGGCGCGGCGTGATCAGGGCGGGGCGGCGATCCAGGCGCTGGTTCGGGGGAAGATCAGGGCAGGCAATGCTTCAGCGGCGATCGCAGACGCCGAGAGCTTCCGGCGCAAGTTTCCCGGCTCGGCAGATGCCAATGCGCTGGCGGGCGATGCCCGGCTTGCGGCACGTCAGACGGCCGCCGCGATTGACCTCTACCGGCAGGCTTACGCCATCCGCCGCAGCTGGCCTCTGGCCGGCAAGATGTCACGCGGGCTCAAGGCGACGGGCAAGGTGCGCGAAGCGGAGGCAGTGATCGAGGCCTATCTTCGCGGCGATCCGGGCAATGCGGACGCTTCGGCCGAGCTGGCGCGGCTGGCGATTGATGCCGGCGATTGGGCGAGGGCAGCCATGCTGCTCGACCATGCCATCAATCATGGTCGGGCCCGCGATCCGGAGCTGTGGCAGCTGCGCGCGCTTGCTGCGATGCAAGCGGGCGATCTGGATCTTGCCTTTGATGCCGCCGTTTACAGCTATGCCTTGCAACCCATGGGGAAAGCCGGAGCCGAAACCCTGATCGACGTGGCCGATGCACGCGGGCAAGCCGATCTCGCCACCGGGCTCCGGCGCAAACTGCGCCTCATCAAGGGCTGATCCAGAAACCGGCTCGACAATTCTCGCCAGCGCGGGCACGGCCTTGGCCGGATGGGCAGGTTCTTCGGCAAGATCGATCTGATGGTGCGGGTGCTGCTCGTCGCGATTGCACTCGCGTTCATTGTGCCTGCGACAGGTGAAGCACGGGTTCATGCCCAGACGGCATCGAACATCGCGATTTTCATCCTGTTCCTGCTCAACGGGCT
>JAHDXX010000093.1:9452-11439 GCA_023384025.1 Sphingomonadaceae bacterium | reverse complement strand
TGGCTCAGCAGGTCGGCGGCGATCCATTCGGGGTCGTTCTTCCCGTCGGCGATAACCAGGATCTCGCTTGGCCCGGCGACCATGTCGATACCGACTACGCCATAAAGCTGGCGCTTTGCCTCCGCCACCCAGGCATTGCCGGGGCCGGTGACCACGTCGACCGGCCTGATGCGCTCGGTTCCATAGGCGAGCGCGCCGATCGCCTGAGCGCCGCCGATCCGCCAGAACTCATCCACTCCGGCGATATGCGCCGCCGCCATGACCAGCGGGTTGAGCACGCCCTTGGGGCTGGGGCTGACCACAGCCAGCCGCTCGACCCCGGCAACCTTGGCCGGGATGGCATTCATCAGCAGGCTGGAAGGGTAAGCCGCCCGTCCGCCCGGCACGTAGAGGCCGGCCGCATCGACCGCGCTCCAGCGCGCGCCGAGCCGCACGCCAGTGTCGTCGGTAAAATCCCGGTCGGTTGGCCGCTGCGCTTCGTGGTAGGCGCGAATGCGGTCCGCTGCGAGTTCGAGCGCGGCGCGCAGTTCGGGATTGAGATCCTCGAATGCCTCGGCACAGGCCTGCTTGCTGACCTGCCAGTCAGCCTCGTCGGTCAGCTGGTGCGAATCGAACCGCGCGGTGTACTCGACCAGCGCCTGATCCCCGCGGGCGCGGACTTCGTGCAGGATGCCCCGCACGTCATGCGCGACGTTTTCGTCGCTTTCGCGGCGGGCATTGACCAGCCGGTCGAATGCCTTGTCAAAGCCCTCGTCAGCGGCATGGAGCAAGCGCATCACGCGGCCTCCTGCGCCTGTGCGCGGAAAGCATCGACCAGCGCGGCAACGCGCGGATCGGTTTTCAGTGCGGCGCGGTTGACGATCAGCCGGGCGGTAATGTCGAGGATGCGGCTGGTCTCAACCAGACCGTTTTCCTTCAGCGTCTGCCCGCTGGACACGAGGTCTACAATCCGCCCGGCAAGGCCCAGCGCCGGGGCGATTTCCATCGCGCCGTTGAGCTTCACGCATTCGGCCTGCACGCCCATCCGTTCGAAATGGCGGCGGGTCAGGTTGGGATACTTGGTCGCGACCCGCAGGTGGCTGTCACGACTGGCAATGCCTGCCTGTTCGGCCGGTTCGGCCACCGCGAGATGGCAATGCCCGATGTCGAGGTCGACCGGGGCGTAGAGGTCGGAATAGTCGAATTCCTCGATCACGTCGGACCCGACAATGCCGATTTGCGCCGCGCCGTGGGCGACGAAAGTGGCGACATCGAATGCGCGCACCCGGATCAGCCGCATGTCCGCCCGGGTTGTCGCGAACGAAAGGCTGCGGTTGTGCTTGTCGTGAAATGCGTCCTCGGGCACGACACCTGCGCGGGCCATCACCGGCAACGCCTCGTCGAGGATGCGGCCCTTGGGCACGGCAAAGGTAAGCTGGGTTTCCGGCATTGCGGGCGGCAGATAGGCAGAGCGGGCGAAAAGGGCAATTGGAAAGGGGCTGACAGCATGGCGCAAGCAACGGACGTGATGGACATCAAGTCCTTGCCCGATGCGATCGAATGGCAGGCCCGCCATGCCGAGGAAGGCGGGGCACCGGGCACTGCGCGGGTGATCCGGGGCTTGCTCGCCGTGCTCGACACTGACACGGCGACCGGGCGCCGGATGGCAGGCTGGCAGGGTCTGACGCTGAAGGATGCGATGCCGCTGCGGATCAACGGCGGATTGCACAACCTTGTCCTGACCGGTGCGGACGAGCGCCTGGGCGCGGTCTATCGCTGCGAGTTGACCGATCAGCAAGCCGTCGATGTGCTGGTGCGCGACGTGGTCGAGCGGTTCGATGACCGGCTGGTCAGATGGCTGGATGGCCCGCCGCAGACCAACGAGGCGGGCCGTTCCGCCAGCATTATGGCGGGCCTGTTGTGGCTGGCGGAGCGATCCGTGTCGCGCTTTGAGCTGCTCGAACTCGGCGCAAGTGCGGGCATCAACACCATGATGAACCGGTATTTC
>JAHDXX010000093.1:8817-9442 GCA_023384025.1 Sphingomonadaceae bacterium | reverse complement strand
CTACAATCTTGGCGGTGTGGAGGCCGGACCGGTAGGCAGCCCGATGCGGATCGCTCCGGAATGGCGTGGTGCGCCGCCACCTTCCGCCGATGTTCGGATCGAGTCCATCCGCGGATGCGACATTGCTCCGGTCGATCTGTCCGACCCTGAGGCGGCCCTGCGGCTCAAGAGCTATGTCTGGCCGGAAGCGAGCGAGCGGATGGCGCGGATCGATGCGGCGACCTTGCTCGCAGGCCAGTCCCCGCCGGAGGTGGTGCGGCAGGATGCGGCAGCCTTTGTCGAGGATGCGATGGCCAGACCGCAGCAATCCGGCATCGCCCGGGTGCTGTTCCACTCGATCGTATGGCAATACATCCCCGACGACCAGCGTGAGGCGATCAAGGCGGCCATGGCCAGCGCTGCCGCGCGGGCAAGCGAGGACCGGCCGTTGGGCTGGATCACGCTGGAAACCAACCGGGCCACCTTTCGCCACGAACTGCACGTCCGCTACTGGCCGGGTGGCAGCGAGCCCGCCCTGCTGGCCTGTGCGCATCCGCACGGCGCATGGGTGGAGTGGCTGGCACCATAGGCTGACTTTCGCTCGCACTGGCATGAACTCCCCTCCCCTTGGGGAGGGGCTGGGGGT
>JAHDXX010000093.1:5032-8807 GCA_023384025.1 Sphingomonadaceae bacterium | reverse complement strand
CGCGGGGGCGGGGGCGGCGCGCCCCCCCCGGGGGGGCGGGGCCGGGGGGGGGGGTTCCACGCTTGATTGGACGCCGAACCCCCATCCCCAACCCTTCCCCACGGGGAAGGGAGATTTACCGGGGGCGTGCTTTCTGACGCAGGAATCCTTCCATCGCCGCATTGACCTTGTCCGGGGCTTGCCAGGTCAGGAAGTGGCCGCAATCCGGGAGCGTTTCCAGCGTCAGGTCCTCGACCCATTCCTCCAACCCCTCGATGTTGCGCGGGGAGAGCGCATGGTCGTCGAGCGCCCAGACCACCAGCGTGGGGATGGTCAGCACCGGCACCCTGGGCAGCTTCGCGTCGGGCGGTACTTCCAGCGGCGCCTCTTCAGGCGGTACCGCGAGAGGGGTAGCGCGATACCAGTTGATCATCGCCAGCGCAGCCTCGCCATCGGCCCAGTCGGCGAGGATCGCTGCGCGTTCCTCGGGGTCATCTTCGGGCAGGGCACCGGTGCCGTTGCCGGTCCCCCCGACCAGCGCGAGCAGGCCTTTTTCACGCACTTCGCCATCGCGCGAGGTATCGCGGTAGACGCGCATGTATTGCCCCGCGGCGCGCTGCTCCGCGTCGGTCCACAGCAGGCGGGCGTAGATCACCGGATGCGCGGCGTTGCACAGGATTGCGCGCTCGACACGCGATTCCTGCCCCCTCATGGCAACCGCCCAGGCCAGCGCGCCGCCCCAGTCGTGGCCGACGATGGTGAAGCGATTCACCCCCATGGCATCGGCCAGCAGGAATACGTCTTCCACCAACGCCGCAGGCTTGTAGTTTTCGACACCTTCAGGCTTGGAGGAGCCGCGGTAGCCGCGCTGGTCGGGCGCTATGCAGCGGAATTGCTTGCTGAAACGGGCGATCTGATGGCGCCAGGTGCGGTGGCTTTCGGGGAAGCCGTGCAGGAAGATCAGGACCGGCGCATCGCGCGGCCCGACGTCTACCAGATCGAGTTCGATCCCGTTGGCGAGGGTTACGCGTTTCAGCCGTCCGCCTCCATCTTGTCCATGTAGCCGCCTGCGACCATCGCCGCGACCTGGTCGAAGAGGGCATCGGGCGTGCGGCGCATTTCGCCCATCGCTTTTTCCATCCCGTCGGCGACGATAATCTCGCGTTCTCCTGCACTTACGGCATCGAGCATGGTCCTTGCGGCGTCGCCGGCTGGGATGCCGTTGTCGATCACGCTGTCGCTGCGGCCACGCCGGGAACCGTCGGCACTGAGTGCGTTGCGGCTGACATTGGTGGCGATAGACCCGGGGTAGATCGTGTGCACCTGGACCCCGTTAATGGAGAGCTCGGCGCGTAAAGCGTCAGCGTATCCCGCCAGCCCGAATTTCGCTGCACAATAGGCCGTGCGCATCGGCACGCCGACCTTGCCCGCTATCGAGCTGATGAACAGCAGGTGCCCGCTGCCACGCGTTGCCATGTGTGGCACCAGCGCCTGCGTGTGGGCGATCTGGGCGAGCAAGTCGATCTCGACGATGTCGCGATAAACCTGCATGGCGGTCTTCGTGGCGCGGCTGCGCTGCGAGACGCCGGCGTTGGCGACAAAGCCGTCAATTCCGCCCGACCAGGGCAGGGCCCGTTCGACCGCGACCAGCATCGCCGCTTCATCGCGTACATCGAATGGCAGGATCAGGGTTTCGGTCGCAATGGTTGCGGCGACTTCTGCCAGCCGCGCTTCATCCCGGCCTGACAGGATTACCCGCGCCCCGCGGGTGCCGAGTTCCTGTGCGAGCGCTGCGCCGATCCCGCTCGATGCGCCGGTGATCCACCAGCATTGCCCCTGATAACTCATGTTCTCTCCCGAAGTTGTCTGTCAGTTATCGCTGCGCGTCAGTGGCCGGGCGGGGATGGGGATGAATTCATCTTCATCCCCCGGCACGGTCGGAAACCGGCCCCGGTTCCAGTCGTCTCTTGCCTGCTCGATCCGCTCGCGGCTGGAGCTGACGAAGTTCCACCATGCATGGCGGCGGGTGGCGAAGGCTTCCCCGCCAAGCAGCATGACCCGGCCGCCGCGTTCGCTCGACAAGGCCATGTTCCGCCCCGGTTCAAGCACGGTGAGCTGGTAGAGACCGAGCGGTTGGCCATCGACACTGGCCTCGCCGCCCACCAGCATGACAGCGCGCTCGTCCGCGCTGATTTCCAGCGGCAGGGCGCCGGTCGGGGCAAGCTCGATGTCGGCATAGATCGTGTCGGCGTAGGTCGTGGTCGCGGCGCGCTTGCCCCACAGTTCGCCCATGATCACGGTCGCGCGGGCGCACTGGTCCTCGACCACGGGCAAGTCGGCGATGGCTTCGAACGCCGGATCGATTTCCTCGCGCCCGTCGGGAAGGGCCAGCCAGGTCTGCATCCCGTAGAGCTTCGGCCCCGCCGCGCGCTCGGCTTGCGGGCTGCGCTCTGAATGGACGATCCCGCGCCCGGCGGTCATCAGGTTGACCTGCCCCGGGCGGATGGTCGAAAAACTGCCCAGGCTGTCGCGGTGGTCGATCGCGCCTTCAAACAGCCAGGTCACCGTGGCGAGATTGATGTGCGGATGCGGGCGCACGTCCATGCCGGTGCCGATGTCGAGCTGGGCCGGGCCGAACTGGTCAACGAAGATGAAGGGGCCGACCATGGTCAGCGCGCGCGCGGGCAGGGCACGCCGCACCTGGAACTTGCCGAGATCATGGGTGACGGGGGTGATGATCTGCATCAGGCCAGCATCGCTCCCGCGCGGGCCAGCGTCAATCCCGCCTGCCCCTAATCCTCGTACTTGCTTTCCTCGCGCAGCTTCAGCCCCGCTGTCTGGAGCGGGGTGGTGGCCTGCGCAAACTGGCTCGGCGTCATCCCGGTAAACCGCTTGAACTCGCGCGCCAGGTGCGACTGGTCGTAATAGCGCAAGGCGGCAAGGTCCTGTTCGCTGGGGGTGCTGAACCCGCGCATCGCGGTTGCCATGTCGAGGAACCGGCTGCGGCGCATGATCGCCTTGGGCGTCAGTCCGAACCCGGTCTGGCAGCGGCGGGCGAGCTGGCGCATCGACAGGTCGAGCTCTTCGGCGATATCCTCGATCCGGCGGGTCGGGTCGGTCCGGGCAATCGTTTCGAACCGCACCATCTTTGTATCGACCTTGCGCCGGCCGATCCGGTCGAGCCGGGCGCGCAGGGCCTGCTCCAGCGCCGCGATCTTGCCCGCGTCGTCCTCCGCCGCATCCATCGCGGTTTCAAGCTCGGTGGTCGGTGTGTGCCATACTTCGTCCAGCCGCAGCAGCCGGTCGGCATAGTCCTGGTGCGAGGCATGAAACAGCCCGCGCCAGCCGCTCGGGCGCAGTGCCGCTCCGGTGACCGAAAAGCTGCCCTGTACCCGCACCCGGAACGGCAGGGCATTGGCGCCGAAAAACAGCGAACGGCCCGGTCGGCTCCACACCTGCGGGGCAATCTCGCCCGCCCAGTCCCCTTTCAGCAGCACCCGGATGAACGCGGTTTCCGACAGCAGGAAATCCTCGATCACCAGCTCGTCCGGCAATGTGGCTTCAAATACGTAGAACCGCCGGACATAGGGAGCGAGATCGGGCGATGGCCGGTAGGTGCGCGAGAGCATCATTGCTGGCGGCTAGCCCGGTTCCCCCGGCGCAATGGCGCGGATCGCCAGGGCATGGACGCGCTGGCCCGGAATGTCGCCCAGCGCCCGGTTGACCAGCCGCTGCCGTTCCAGCCGTGACTTGCCGGCAAAGACGCTGCTTTCGATCACCACGGTGAAATGCGATT
>JAHDXX010000093.1:0-5022 GCA_023384025.1 Sphingomonadaceae bacterium | reverse complement strand
TTCCCCGCTGCCATCGTCACCGCTGTGGCCGCGATGGGTGGCGCTGTCGTTGATGACCTCAAGGCGCGCCGGTGCCAGCGCCGCGCGCAACAACTGTTCAATTTCCTGCTGGACCGGGCCGCTCATGATCTTGTTCTTGGGGGTTTCCATCGGGCTTGTCCATGCCCATCATTGGCCGATGAAGCAGACCCGATTCCATGGCCGTTACGAAGCGGAGGGGCGCGATTGCGCCGTGCCCGGGTGCGGACAGGCCGGGGAATTCCGTGCGCCGGGGGAGCGGCGCAGCGGGTTTGACGGGCCGGGCGAATGGCGCTGGCTGTGCCTTGAGCATGTCCGCGAATTCAACGCGGGCTACGACTATTTCGCCGGGATGAGCGGGGAGGAAATCCTCGCCGCGCAATCGCCCCTCGCAGGCTGGGCGAACGAGACGCGCGCCTTCCGCCCCAATGCGGGGTTCGGCGATGCCCCGCGCTGGGCCGACTATCCCGATCCGCTCGATGCCATCGGCGCGCGTGCGGCGGGGATCAAAAGCCGCGCCGAACGCGCGGCCCGCGCCGCGATGGACGGGCGCTTCAGCCCGGCAGAGAGCGCAGCTCTCGAAGTGATGGGGCTGGGCCGCAACGCCGACCTCAAGGCCCTGCGCCGCCGCTATTCCGAACTGGTCCGCCGCTACCACCCGGACCGCAACGGCGGTGACCGCAAATACGAAACCCGGCTGAACAGCGTGGTCGAAGCCTATCAATTGCTGAGGAATAGCGCAGCCTTTGCTTAGCCTTCAATCGCGGCTTCGATTTTAGCGTGGTCGATCTTGACCATCTGCTGCATCGCCATGAACACCCGTCCGCGTACCATCGGGTCATCGTGCCCGAGCCCGTTCATTAGCACGCGCGGGACGATCTGCCAGCGGACCCCGAACCGGTCGAAGCACCAACTGCACGCCATTTCCCCGCCACCATCGGCGGTCAGCGCCGCCCAGTAACGATCGGTTTCGTCCTGAGTGTCGGTAAACACCTGGAAGCTGACCGCATCGGTGAACCCGTTCTCAGCCTTCCCGTTCAGGCCCATGAACGGCTGGCCCAGCACAGTGAAGTTGACTGTCAGCACATCGCCTGCCTTGCCCCCGGGATAGTCGGTCGGGGCGGTATCGACCCGGTCGATCCGGCTGTCGGGGAACAGGCCGCAATAGAGCGTCGCGGCATCGTGCGCGCCGCCATCGAACCACAGGCAGGTCGCCATCTTCGCTTCAGGCATTGGGTTGGGCCTCCCGGATAAGCTTTTCGTCGATCGCTAGCCCTTCGCGATAAGCCGGGCGGGCGGTGCAGCGATCGACATAGGCGCGGAACGACGGGCGTTCGGGGATCGAGCCGAACCGCAGGCCCCAGATGAACTGGCTGCCGACGTACGTGTCGGCCATGGTGAACCTTTCGCCGCAAACGTAGTCGTGGGTGGAAAGCCACTGGTCGAGGTTGCCCAGCGTCAGCGCGAGGCTGCCGAACCCGGCCATGCCGCTCCTGCCCTCGGGCACTTCCCACCCCATCGCCTTCGCTACCACCGCTTGTTCCAGTGGCCCTGCGGCAAAGAACAGCCAGCGGAAATAGCTCGCTTTCTCGTGCGCGTCGGGCAGCAGCCCGGCTTGCGGATGGGTCTCGGCGAGGTAGTGGTTGATCGCTGCGCATTCGGTGACCACGTGGTCATGCCCGCCATGATGATGGACCAGCACCGGCACCTTGTTCATCGGATTCAGCTCGGCAAGGATCGCCGGGCGACCGGCCCAGTCGAACGCAACCGTGTCGTAGTCCGCGCCTGCCTCGTGCAAGGCCCAGCGGCTGATCTGCCCCCGGCTCATCGGGTTGGTGTAGAAGGTGAATTCGGCCATGGTTCAGGCCTCCCCGGCGAACAGGGTGTCGAACCCGCCAATAATCATCCGCTTGCCGTTGAACGGCATCTGGCTACCATCGCCGAACTGTTCGGCCATGCGCGGGTCGGCCATCATCTTTTCGTGGGCGGCATCGGCGGTTGCCTTGTCGGGCCAGGTCATCCACGAGAACACGATTTTCTCGCCGGTCTCGGCTTTCACCGCCATGCGGAAATCGGTCGTGGTGCCGTCCTTTACGTCGGCCTCCCAGCATTCAATCTGCGAGAGCGCGCCATAGTCACGCGCGATCGGCCAGAACTTCTCGGCCACCTCGCGATAGGCGTCCTTCTTGCCCTCTGGCACCGGAATCACGAATCCCTGCACGTACATCGCCTGTCTCCTCTCGCGAGCGATGATGCGCCGCAATCGGGTCCGGCGAAAGAGCTATTGGCGGAAGGCCCAGCGCAGCGTCCGGCCCATGCCACGGGTCGCCGCACGGACAGGCAGGGCAGGCAGGCCGGGTCGTTCCAGCCCCAGCATCGCCCGGGCATAGGGTGGCAGCAGCGCGATCGCCTCGGTGCCAAGCGCGGTCTGGATCGCGGCCGGCGCGCCTTGTGGACGCTGGTCCAGCACCAGCCGGCCAATCTCGCGCGCGGCGCCTGAGCCTTTCAATTCGGCGCGAAACTCGCCCAGCAGCAGTTCCGCCTTGCGCTGGGTCTCCGGCACCGGATCAGCGCCCAGCGCGCGGGCGATCACCGCGAACTGGCGGAAGTATTCGTCGCGCTCGGCATGCGGCATCGATGGCCGGACCAGCGCGACGTAGGCTGCGAGGAAGCTGGTCGCCTCTGCCACATGGACCCAGGCCAGCGTGCGCGGATCGCGCGCCGAATAGGGCGTGCCGTCGGGCAGGGTGCCGGTTACTGTGGTGTGGATGCGGTTGACCCGCTCGATCGCCGCATGGGCATCGTCGCGGTGGCCGTAGGTCGTCACCGCGATGAACCGCGCCGTGCGGCGCAGGCGCCCGTGCATGTCCTCGCGAAAGTTCGAATGGTCGAGCACGCCTTGCAGGGCGGGGGGATGGAGCATCTGCAGCAGCAGGCCCCTGATCCCGCCGACCATCATCGCCACCACATCGGCATGGACCATGCGGATCGGCGTGTCGGCAGCGAACAGCGCTTCGTCGCTGATCGCGATGGGGTGTTCGCCGTGCCGGGGGTCGTTGAACACCGCGCGCACGCGCTCGACCAGTTGCTGTCGCACAAGCTCGCTGGGTCGGGGTGGCGCCATTGCGCCAATATAGCCGACCTGCGCCTAATGAAAATGTTGACCGGTGCGTGCTTGCAGCACCCGCCCTGCCGGTATAGGCACCGCCCGCGATGAACCAGATGACCGATCCGAGCCAGGCCTCCTCCGACAAGACCGTCCTTGCCGCACCCGACACCACTGTCGACGTGCGCACCACGTTCGGCGTCGACGTCGACTGGCAAGTGCCCGCCTTCAGCAAGGCGGACTCGCGCGTGCCCGATCTCGACGAAGGTTACGTCTTCGATCCGGAAACAACGCTGGCGATTCTCGCCGGGTTCGCGTTCGACCGGCGGGTGATGGTGCAGGGCTATCACGGCACCGGCAAGTCGACTCACATCGAGCAGGTTGCGGCCCGGCTCAACTGGCCGTGCATCCGCATCAACCTCGATGCGCACATCAGCCGGATCGACCTTGTCGGGCGCGATGCGATCGTGCTGCGCGACGGCTTGCAGGTGACCGAGTTCCGCGAAGGTCTGCTGCCGTGGGCGCTGCAGCACCCGGTCGCGCTGGTGTTCGACGAATACGACGCCGGTCGCCCCGACGTGATGTTCGTGATCCAGCGCGTGCTCGAACAGCAGGGCAAGCTGACCCTGCTTGACCAGAACCGCGTGATCCGCCCCGATCCGAACTTCCGCCTGTTCGCGACCGCCAACACTGTAGGCCTGGGCGATACCAGCGGGCTGTACCATGGCACGCAGGCGATCAACCAGGGCCAGATGGACCGGTGGAACATCGTCGTCGGCCTCAACTACCTGCCCGCCGAGACCGAGCTCGATATCGTCAAGGCGAAGAACCCCGAGACCGATCCCAAGGTGCTGGCCGACATGATCAAGGTCGCCGACCTGACCCGGCAGGGCTTCATCAACGGCGACATTTCGACCGTGATGAGCCCGCGCACGGTGATCACCTGGGCGCAGAATGCGGCGATCTTCAAGAACGTCGGCTTCGCCTTCCGCGTCAGCTTCCTCAACAAGTGCGACGAGGCCGAACGGATGCTGGTGGCCGAATACTACCAGCGCGTGTTTGCCGAGGAACTGCCGGAGAGCGTGCTCGGCAAGCGGTGATCAAATTGCCCCGCCGCCACCGGCTGCGGGCACAAGGCAAGCATCGGGTACGACACAGAGACGGGTGGCACATGCATAAGCTCGCGGTATTCTTGATGGGCGTGGCCTCACCAGCGGTTGCCAGTCCTGCTGATCTGCCAGCCTGGATCGAGTCCCCCATGATCTTCAAACCGTCCGATATCGTCGCCGGGGAGCGGCAGGTGGCGGAGAACGAGGTGTTTGCCGAGGCGCCCCTGCGCTGGGCGTTGGCCGGAGCACTGGAGCAGGACGTCGTGGTGGTCGGCGCGGGCGAAAGCGTCACACTGAAAGCGGGAGAGATCCTTCCCCAGGTGCTGGTTCCCAAGGACGGCAAGCTGGATGGCGGTCGCATTCTGCTCTGCACCCGGAGCAAGATCATCGAAAAGCGCGAAGGGATCGGATTCTTCGCCAAGATGGTCGATGACCTGCGAGACAGCCTGAGCGATGCGCAGCGTTGCGTTGAGGATACCGACGGCGACGGCAAGGTCGACAGGGCGCTGGTGTTGGGAGAGGGCAAGGCGGAAATCCTCGCCGAACCGATTGCTCCCACCGGATTTCAGGAGCTCACCGAACAGGTGGTTCCCGGAGACGAGGACAAGGTGACACTTTCGCTCGTGTCAGTGGGCAATTCGAGAACCACTCTGGCCCTGAACATCTATCAGCGCGGTTACCCCAGAATGTTTGATACCCTGGTAAGCGGACGCTTCATTGCCAAGGGCTTGCCCACGTTCCAGCACAAGGCCGGATTGCCCGTGTCATTGGACAACCTTGGCATACGCA
>JAHDXX010000359.1 GCA_023384025.1 Sphingomonadaceae bacterium | reverse complement strand
GGGCATTGGGCTGCTCGGGGATAGACAGGAGGTTGAGTAGCGACCGGAAGCGGACCGGCGTCATAATGTTGCGGCTGACGAGATCGAACCAGACGCCTTCGGTCCAGGGTTCGACGGCGGCCAAGCGCGGCAGTTCGCCCTCGGTCAGGCCCCTGAAAAGCTCCTGGCCCTTGGGTGACAGGGAAATCTCCCGATCGTCGCTTTCCAGCAACCCGCGCTCGGTCAGTTCAAGGAGGACGGTCTCGATCTCGCTGCCCGAAAAGCCGAAATAGCCTGCCAGCCGCTCGACGCTGATCTTCTGGACCACGTGGACGAGCCGCAGGACGAACTCGTCAACCACAGGCATCTGCCGTTCGCGCGTGACATTCGCCTTGATCGTGAACCGCCGACACGGAACCTGGAAGTCAACCGCGTCGACCTGCAACTGCGCGCCGCTCGAATTCCCGGCGCTCATCGGATCGCATCCATGCGCACCACCGCCGCCTTGCCGGTGCGGTCGCGGTCGATCTGGTCGATAACGCTACGCATCGGCGAACGGCAGCGCTTGTCGCGCCACATTACAGTGTTGCCGATGATGAAGAGCCGCTCGCGAGCGCGGGAAATCGCGACGTTGCAGCGATTGGGCGAGCGGACATGGCCCGCTTCGAAATGGCCATTGGCGCGCACCAGCGAGAGGATGACGATTGCGTTCTCCTTGCCCTGGTAGGAGTCGACCGTGTCGATCTTGACCGTGCGGCGAAAGACCGGGTCGAAGGGCTGCTGAGCGAAGCGGCGTTCGAGTTCGCGCTTCTGTTTCTTGTACATGCAGATGACCCCGATCGTCTGTTCCTCGTCCTTGGCGAGCGCGGCAGCGAATTGCTCCTGCGCGGCGATCAGGTTGAGCAGCCGCATGGTCGCTTCGACCTCGGCTTCGTTCCAGATGGAATTCTCGCCCTTCTTGCGGTTCTCCGTTGATGCGGGCGCGCCCCGCGTGTCGATCCAGTTGATCGGACGTTTGAGCAGGTCCGGCATGGGCAGGTCGAAGCGCTCGTCGGCCTCGCGATCCTTGGACGTCACCAGTTTGACGCCGTGGGGCGCATAAAAGGTCCGCGAGACGAGATCGCAGATGGGCTTTACCATGCGATATTGCTCGTCGAGTACCTGGCCGGCCACCTTGCCATAGGAAGCGGTGAAGGCGCGCTCGAAATCGCTGCGAGTCACCTCGCGTTTGGGCACGCTGGGCAGTGCTTCGGTGACAGCCTTGACCAT
This sequence comes from Sphingomonadaceae bacterium, assembly GCA_023384025.1. GTDB lineage: Bacteria > Pseudomonadota > Alphaproteobacteria > Sphingomonadales > Sphingomonadaceae > 34-65-8. Next base: position 314 of record JAHDXX010000359.1, on the reverse strand, counting down.
GTCGCGGTCTATCATGGGCGGCAGTTGAAGATGATCGCCGACCAGCAACACGCGGCGGCCGAGCTGGAGCGGAACGGCGAGTTCGCCCGCCGTGCAGCGCGCGGCCTCGTCGACAATGACCCAGTCGAACGAGCCTGCCTCGAGGCGGATGCGCGTCTGGCCGAGGCCGACGCAGGTGCCGGTGATGATGGTGCGCGTCTTGGCGAGGAATTCCTCGAAATTGCGGTGCCCCACCCCAAGGGTCTCATTCCATTCCCGCGAGAGCGCGAGGAGGCGGCGGGCTGCGGCGAAGTCAGCCGGTGTGGAGCGGGCAT
>JAHDXX010000358.1 GCA_023384025.1 Sphingomonadaceae bacterium | reverse complement strand
CGCCGGAAAGCGCGACAGTAACAGTCTCCCGCGCCAGCTCGCACACCCGCCATGTCGGCAGGGCCGAAGCATCGGCAAAAGGTTCGTCGAACATCCCCGCCAGACGGTCGACGAGGCTGAAATCGGCCGGATCGACCGTGCGCGTGCGGTGATCGGTGCCGAACCGCTCGGCGATCTGTCGGGCATAACCGCTCTCGTCGAGCTCGGCGACGTCGAACCCGATCGAGCACGTCTGCACCGGCGCGCGGCTCGCTTCGGCCATCAATGCAACCACGCTCGAACTGTCGACGCCCCCTGAAAGGAACGCCCCCAGGGGCACATCGGCGACCATGCGCGATGACACCGCCTCGCGCAGGTGATGGAGCAATTCGGCGGAAAGATCGGCAGTGCTGCCCTTGCGCCGCTCGGCAAAGCTGACGTCCCACCATTGCCGCGCGGGAGCGGGAGGACTGTCATGCTTCAGCAGGCGGAAATGCCCGGCAGGAAGCTTCTCCACTCCTTTTAGGAAACCGCGATGATCGGGCACGTAACCCCAGGTGAGGTAGTCCTCCAGCGCCAGCGGATCGACCTCGCGGCGAAGCAAGGGATGCGCCAGCAGCCCTTTCAGTTCCGAAGCAAAGGCCATGCTGCCATCGCTCAGCATGGCCGTGAACAGCGGCTTAACCCCCAGCCTGTCACGCGCCAGAAACAGTTCGCGCCGGTCAAGGTCGTACAAGGCGAAGGCGAACATGCCGTGCAGTCGCGTAAGGCAATCGACACCCCAGCGCTGCCATGCCGCCAGGATCACTTCGGTATCGCCATCGGTGCGAAACACCGCCCCGCCCGCCTCAAGCTCGCGGCGCAGCTCGCGGAAGTTGTAGATCTCCCCGTTGAACACGATCACCGCACGTCCATCCGGCGCGTGCATCGGCTGGGGTGACCCGGCAATGTCGATGATTGACAGGCGGCGGTGGCCCAGTCCAACCCCCGGTGCGGTCCATACGCCGCCGCCATCCGGCCCGCGATGGACCAGCGCATCGGTCATGGCCTCGACCCGCATCGGATCGACCGGCTTCATCGTGCCGCAATGGAAAAGGCCCGCAATCCCGCACATGGCGCGCGCCCTATCGCATGCCCGCGGCGCGGTCCATCCACGTGTCGACATCGCCCATGTCAGCCGTGAATTGCGCCAGCCGCTCGCTGATTTCGGCGACGTTCTCGCCTTCTGCCGAAATGATCACGGTGGCCACCGGCTTGACCGAGAAAAGCGCGCGATCACGCATCACTGCCAGCTTGAGCCTGGCCGGGCTGGCGGTGGCAAAATCGCCTGCCCGCCAATGACTCCACGCCACCCGCTTGACCGATCCTTGCGCGAACAGCGCGTCGCCCAGCATCCCCGGCGCTGCGGTCGCAGGGGCAAGCCAGCGCCAATCGGTGTCAGGCATCAGGGCTCCTTCACCGAACCCGGTTGCATCGGACTTTTCGTTCTGCACCGCATAGAGCGCGACGAAGACATCAACGGTACGCCCCGCCGGGTCACGGTAATGCGCGAGCAGACGCTGGTCGGCTCCGCGTGCGCGCGGTT
>JAHDXX010000092.1 GCA_023384025.1 Sphingomonadaceae bacterium | reverse complement strand
AGAAATACGTCGGCACCAAGCGCTTCGGCCTTGATGGCGGCGAGGCGATGATTCCGGCACTGGAAGCGGTGATCAAGTACGGCGGCCAGCGCGGCGTGCGCGAGATCGTTTACGGCATGGCCCACCGTGGCCGCCTCAACGTGCTCGCGAACGTGATGGCCAAACCCTACAAGGTGATCTTCCACGAATTCTCCGGCGGCACCGCCAACCCGGAAGACGTGGGCGGCTCTGGCGACGTGAAGTACCATCTCGGCACTTCGACCGACCGCGAGTTCGATGACGGGATCAAGGTCCACATGAGCCTGGTCCCCAACCCGAGCCATCTGGAAACGGTCGACCCGGTGGTGCTGGGCAAGGCGCGCGCGGGGCAGGCATTCCGCGACGATATCGGTCAGGGCAAGCACAAGCAGGTGCTGCCCGTGCTGATCCACGGCGATGCGGCCTTTGCCGGCCAGGGCATCGTGTGGGAATGCTTCGGCTTCTCCGGCGTGCGCGGGTACAACACCGGCGGCTGCATCCACTTCGTGATCAACAACCAGATCGGCTTTACGACGTCGCCGCAGTTCTCGCGCGGGTCGCCCTACCCCTCGGACGTGGCCAAGGGGGTGCAGGCACCGATCATCCATGTGAACGGCGACGATCCCGAAGCAGTTACCTTCGCCTGCAAGCTGGCGATCGACTATCGCCAGACCTTCGGCCGCGACATCGTGGTCGACATGTGGTGCTATCGCCGGTTCGGCCACAACGAAGGCGATGAGCCAAGCTTCACCCAGCCGCTGATGTATGCCCGGATCAAGCAGCATCCGGGCGTGTCCGCGATCTACGCCAAGCGGCTTGAAGCCGAAGGCGTGATCGGCACGGGTCACGCCGGCGAGGTCGAGCAGGCGTTCGTCGCGAAGCTGGAGGAAGAGTTCGACGCGGCCAAGAGCTACAAGGCCAACGAAGCCGACTGGTTCGCCGGCCGGTGGAGCGGTCTGCATGCTCCGGCCGATCCGGAGACTTCGCGCCGCAACGTGCCGACCGGCATCGAGCCCAAGCTGTTCGACAGCCTCGGCCGCACGCTGACCACGGTTCCCGACAGCGTGAAGATCCACAAGACGCTTGCCCGCGTGCTCGATGCCAAGCGCGAGATGTTCGCGAGCGGCACCGGGTTCGACTGGGCCACCGGTGAAGCGCTGGCATTCGGCTCGCTGCTGTCGGAAGGCTATGGCGTGCGCCTCTCGGGCCAGGACTCGGGGCGCGGCACCTTCAGCCAGCGCCACGCGGTGTGGGTCGACCAGACCGACGAGCACAAGTACGTGCCGCTCAACACGGTGCCGCACGGCAAGTTTGAGGTGCATGACAGCCCCTTGAGCGAATACGGCGTGCTCGGCTTCGAATACGGCTATGCCAGCGCCGACCCTAAAAGCCTGGTGCTGTGGGAAGCGCAGTTCGGCGATTTCGCCAACGGCGCGCAGATCATGATCGACCAGTACATCGCCTCTTCGGAATCGAAGTGGTTGCGGGCCAACGGGATCGTCCTGCTGCTGCCCCACGGTTATGAAGGCCAGGGGCCGGAACACTCGAGCGCGCGGTTGGAACGTTTCCTGCAGTTGTGCGCTCAGGACAACATGCAGGTGTGCAACATCACCAGTCCGGCCAACTACTTCCACGTGCTACGCCGCCAGATGCACCGCCCGTTCCGCAAGCCGCTGGTGATCATGACGCCCAAGTCGCTGCTGCGCCACCCGCTGGCGAAGAGCGAGGCGAGCGAGTTCCTTGGCGAGGCGCACTTCATGCGCATCCTGAGCGATCTCAAGCCGGCCAGCGACGAGAACACCCGCAAGGTGATCCTGTGCTCGGGCAAGGTCGCCTACGACCTGATGGAAGCGCGCGACGCCGCGAAGATCGACGACGTGCAGATCATCCGGCTCGAACAGCTCTACCCCTTCCCCGGCGAACCGCTGGCCTTGCGCCTGTCGCGGATGAAGAACCTGGAAGAAGTTGTCTGGTGCCAGGAAGAGCCGAAGAACAACGGCGCCTGGTTCTTCGTCGAACCCGAGATCGAGGCAGCGCTGGCAGCGGCCAAGAGCAAGGTGAAGCGGGCGCGCTACGCCGGGCGCAATGCCAGCGCCTCACCCGCCACCGGTCTCGCCAGCCGCCACGCCAGCGAACAGGCCGCGCTGATCGCCCATGCGCTCGGCACCTCGGTCCGCACCGAAATCCGGAGACGCAAGAAGAGTTGACCCCCTTCCACCGTTCGCCCTGAGCTTGTCGAAGGGCTGTCTTTCCTTCTGGCGGCGGTAGAAGAGTAGAACAGTGCTTCGACAAGCTCAGCACGAACGGGTTTTGATTTGGAAACAAAGATATGTCCACTGAAGTTAAAGTCCCCGTACTGGGTGAATCGGTTACCGAAGGCACCATTGGCGAATGGCTGAAGCAGCCCGGTGAAGCGGTTGCGATCGACGAGCCGATCGTCAGCCTCGAAACCGACAAGGTCGCGGTCGAAGTGCCGTCGCCTATCGCGGGCGTGCTGAGCGAGCACCGCGCTGCCGTGGGTGACACTGTTGCTGTCGGCGCGGTCATTGCCGTGGTCGAGGACGGGGTCGCCGCCGCAGGACCGGCCCCGGTCGAGGCGCGCGAGGCACCTGCGCCCGCTGCGGAAGCCGCACCTGCCGCAGACGCCGCCACACTGAGCCCGGCGGTGCGCCGCGCGGTGCTCGAACACGGGGTTGATCCGAGCACGATCAAGGGTTCGGGCAAGGATGGCCGCCTTACCAAGGAAGACGTGCTCGCCGCGGCCAAAGCCAAGGAAGCGGCGCCCGCTCCGGCAGCGACTGCGCCTGCCTCACCTGCTGCTCCTGCCGCCAGCACCGGCGGTCGCAATGTCGAACGGGTCAAGATGACCCGGATGCGCCAGACCATCGCCAAGCGCCTGAAGAGCGCGCAGGACAACGCCGCGTTGCTGACCACGTTCAACGATGTCGACATGACCGCCGTGATCGAGGCGCGCGAAAAGTACAAGGATCTGTTCGCCAAGAAGCACGACATCAAGCTCGGCTTCATGGGCTTCTTCGCCAAGGCTAGCTGCCTTGCACTGAAGGACGTCCCCGCGGTCAACGCCTACATCGAAGGCGACGAGATCGTCTATCACGACTATGTCGACATCTCGGTCGCGGTCTCGGCGCCCAACGGCCTGGTGGTGCCGGTGGTGCGCGATGCGCAGGCCAAGAGTTTTGCCCGGATCGAGAAAGACATCGCCGACTTCGGCGCCCGCGCCCGCGAAGGAACGCTGACCATGGAAGACATGAGCGGCGGCACCTTCACCATCTCCAACGGCGGTGTGTTCGGCAGCCTGATGTCGACCCCGATCATCAACCCGCCGCAAAGCGCCGTGCTCGGCCTGCACCGGATCGAAGACCGTCCGGTGGTGCGCAATGGCGAGATCGTGATCCGCCCGATGATGTATATCGCGCTCAGCTACGACCACCGCCTGATCGACGGGCGCGAGGCAGTTACCGCGCTCAAGATCATCAAGGAAGCGATCGAGGATCCGACCCGGATGCTGATTGATTTGTGATTTTCACCCACGTCTCCGTTCGGGCTGAGCCTGTCGAAGCCCTGTCCTTCTTCTGGACCTACGGAGCAATGGAAGTACGGCCCTTCGACAAGCTCAGGGCGAACGGAGATTGGAATGGCTGACCATTCATACGACTACGACGTCCTCATCATTGGCGCTGGCCCCGGCGGCTATGTCGCGGCGATCCGTGCGGCGCAGCTCGGGCTGAAGACCGCCTGCGCCGAAAGCCGCGCAACGCTGGGCGGCACCTGCCTCAACGTCGGCTGCATTCCGTCGAAGGCGATGCTCCATGCAAGCGAGTTCTTCGACGCCGCCAGCAGCGGCACCATGGCGGAGATGGGCATCGAGGTGACCCCGAAGCTCAACCTCGACAAGATGCACGCGCAACGGCTCGACGCGGTTGGCGGGCTGACCAAGGGCATCGAGTTCCTGTTCAAGAAGAACAAGGTCGACTGGAAGAAGGGCCACGCCACATTCGTTGACGCGCACACCGTCAAGGTAGGCGAGGAAACCGTCACCGCGAAGAACGTGGTCATCGCCACCGGCTCCAGCGTTACCCCGCTGCCCGGGGTCGAGGTCGACAACGAAAGCCAAGTGGTGGTCGATTCCACCGGCGCGCTTGAACTGAAGGCCGTGCCCAAGACCATGGTCGTGATCGGCGGCGGCGTGATCGGGCTCGAACTGGGATCGGTCTGGCGGCGGCTCGGTGCCAAGGTGATTGTGGTCGAATTCCTCGACCAGCTGCTCCCCGGCATGGACATGGACGTGCGCAAGGAAGCGGCCAAGATCTTCAAGAAGCAGGGCATGGAGCTGCGCCTCGGCACCAAGGTGACCGGCTGTACCGTCAAGGGCAAGAAGGCCACGCTCACCCTGGAACCCGCCGCGGGCGGCGAAGCGACCACGCTGGAGGCGGACTGCGTGCTCGTCTCAATCGGGCGGCGGCCAAACACCTCGGGCCGTGGCCTCGACGCGATCGGCCTCGAACTCAACCAGCGCGGCCAGATCGAAACCGACCACGACTTCCGCACCAAGGTTCCCGGCGTGTGGGCAATCGGCGACGTGATCCCCGGCCCGATGCTCGCCCACAAGGCCGAGGACGAAGGCATTGCCGTGGCGGAGAACATCGCCGGGCAGACCGGCATCGTGAACCACGCGGTGATCCCGGGTGTCGTCTACACCTGGCCCGAATTCGCCGGGGTTGGCCTGACCGAGGACGAAGCCAAGGCGCGCGGCCCGGTGAAGACCAGCAAGTTCCCGATGATGGCCAACAGCCGCGCCAAGACCAACCACGAGCCCGATGGCTTCGTGAAGGTGATCGCTGACGCAGAAACCGACCGCGTGCTCGGCGTATGGGCCATTGCATCGGTCGCCGGCACGATGATCGCGCAGGCGGCGCAGGCGATGGAATTCGGTGCCACAAGCGAGGACATCGCCTACACCTGCCACGCCCACCCGACCCATTCGGAAGCGATCAAGGAAGCGGCGATGGGCGTCCAGGGCAAGCCGATCCACATCTGATGGAGCACCCCGCCAGCACGCTGCGCGACCAGATCCCGGCAGCGGCGGCGCTGGCGGTTCCGGTACTCGCCGGGCTGGGCTATCTCGCTGCGTTCGGCGCACCACAGCCTTACCTGATCGTCAACGGGGGCGCACTCGTCGCGGCGATCGTGGTGGCATTGTCCTGCCCTGCGCTGCGGCGCCTTCACGCTCGCCGCGCACTTTCCTTGTTCCTGCTGGTGCTGCTGTTCGTTCCGCTGGCGAGCGGCCCGGAAATCAGCGGTGTCAGTCGCTGGCTGCCGCTCGGCCCGTTCATGCTCCATGCCGGAATGCTCGCCCTGCCTGCCCTGGTGGCACTTGCGACCCATGATCGCGATTACACCGCACCATGGCTTCTTGGGGCGCTTCTGGCAGCCTTTTTCCAGCCCGACGCCGCGACCGGCTTTGCCGTGACCTTTGCGGCGATCGGCCTTCATCATGTCACCCGTGACTGGAAGATCGGTGTGGTGGCGATCATCGGCTTCTTCGCCACGCTGGTCATGGCCATGCGCGGCGAATTGCCGCCCCAGCCGTTCGTGGAGCGGATATTTGCCGAGTTGCTCGTCGCAGCGCCGTTCGCCGCCGCAGGGCTGTTTGCAGCGCTGGCAGCGGGTTTCTTCCTGATCCTGCTGGCATCCCCCGCCCCGCGCTCGCAGCGATATGCCCTTGCCGGGTGTCTGTTCGGTTTCGCGCTGATGGCCTTGCTGTCGCATTATCCAACGCCGCTGCTCGGTTACGGCGCGGCACCGATCCTCGGCTTCGGGTTCGCGCTCGGGCTTGCCGGTGACCGGTCCGAACCCTAGAACCAGGCGTCGACGGGGAGGATTACGAGGGATGGCTTATCCGCAACTGACCGGTGAACCCGGTGCTGTGGCCCTTGCGGCGCAGATCCGCAGCGGTGCCCTGTCGCCGGTCGATGCGGTCGAAGCCGCCCTGGCCCGGATCGAGGACAGCGATGCGGGCATCGACGCCGTGGTGGTATGCGATTTCGATCGCGCCCGTGACGCAGCGCATGTGCTCGCCCGCTCCGCCCCGCGCGCTGACCAGCCGCTCTATGGCGTCCCGATGACGATCAAGGAGAGCTTCGACATCGCCGGGCTGACGACCTGCTGGGGGCACGAGGCCTACCGGAACCAGCTGGCCACCCGCGATGCGCGGGTGGTCCGGCAGCTCAAGGCCGCAGGCGCAATCCTGCTCGGCAAGACCAATATCCCGGTCGACCTCAGCGACTGGCAGAGCTTCAACCCGGTTTATGGCCGGACAAGAAACCCGCACGATCCCGCGCGCAGTCCGGGCGGTTCGTCGGGTGGCTCGGCGGCAGCGGTGGCGGCGGGCATGGTCCCGTGCGAGTTCGGCACCGATATCGGCGGATCGGTCCGCGTGCCCGCGCATTTCTGCGGGGTCTGGGGTCACAAGTCGAGCTGGGGGCTAATTCCCAAGCACGGGCACGATCACCCCGCCTTCGCAGGCAAGGACGCCCATGATGGCGTGCTGTCGATTGCCGGGCCGCTGGCGCGCAATGCGGAAGACCTTGCCCTGCTGGTCGAACTCACCGCCGCGTTCCCGCTGCGGCGCACGGGCAAGCCGCTGCGTGAATGCCGGGTGCTTGCCTTGTCCGACCATGCTGCCAGCCCGGTTGACAGCGCGGTTCGCGAACCCGTCGAAGCAGCGCTTGCCATGCTTGAGGCGGCAGGCGTGCGGATCGACCGCGCTTCGGCGCTGCTGCCCGATCTCGAGCGCCAGCAGCACGATTACCTGCGGATGATGAACATCGCCATGGCGCGCGGCAGGCCTGCCCCCAAGGGCAAGCGCGCCACTGCGACCGACTGGTTCGACCTGCTCGACCAGCAGGCGCGAAGCGAGATCGACTGGGCTGCCCTGTTCGAAACCTACGATTTCGTCCTCGCCCCGCCTGCTCCGGTGCTGGCGATCGAGCACCGCGACGAAGCCGTGTTCAAGGGGCAAATCCAGATCGACGGTCAGGCACGCAGCGCGGCTGACGGGCTGTTCTGGGCCGGGATTGCAACCTTCCCCAACCTGCCCTCGACTGTCCTGCCGGTCGGCAGCACCGGCCACCTGCCGTGCGGGATGCAGGTGATCGGCCCGCGCTGGGCAGACCTCGACTGCATCGCCGCCGCCGCCGAAATCGGCGCGATCCTGCACGGCTAGGGCGATGGCACGCGGCGCACTCATGCGGCGGTTCACCCGCTGGCACATATGGCTCGGCTGGCTCGTCGGGGTGCCAATCCTGATGTGGACGGTCACCGGCCTGTTCATGGTCGCCCGCCCCATTGACGAAGTGCGCGGCACGACCTTGCGGATCGAAAACGAGCCGCAGGCCCTGACCCTGCCGGGAGCCGCTTCGGCAGATGGCCCGGTAAAGGAAATGCGCGCTTTCATGCAGCGGGGACGCGCCGTGAGCCTTGTCACCATGATGGACGGAACCCAGCGCCGCTACGACCTCGCCTCGGGCGAGCCCCTCGCCGAGATCGATGCCGCTGCTGCACGCGCAATCGTGGGCGAGGCGATCAGGGGCGGCGATGCAGTGGCGTCGGTTACCCGGTTCGATGCAGAAGAGGTGCCGTTCGATTTCCGCAAGCCGATGCCGGTTTGGCAGGTCGCCTTGACTGATGGCACGCATGTCTATGTCGGCCAGCAGACCGGCGAGATCGAAGCCGTGCGCACCCGCTGGTGGCGCACATTCGACTTCATGTGGGGCCTGCACATCATGGACCTCAAGACGCGCGAGGACACCAGCCACCCAATCCTGATCCTGTTCGCTGCGCTGGGCACGATCGGCGCTTTGCTCGGCTGCGTGCTCATGTTTCGTCGGCGCAAGGCGCGAGTCACGGCGTGACGCCCGCCCTGCCCCCCATGCTCGACCTGCTCGGCACCGCCGTGTTCGCGCTGACAGGGGCCTTGCTTGCGGCAAGGTTGCGGCAGACCTTCGTCACCATGGCCTTCTTCGCGCTGGTGACCGGGGTTGGCGGAGGATCGCTGCGCGACATGCTGATCGGTGCGCCTGCGTTCTGGCTGCATGATCCGTGGGTAGCGCCGGTCATTTTCGGTACCGCGCTGGTCGCCTGGTTCACCCCGACCCGGTGGTGGGACGGTTCCTTGCTGGAGTGGGCTGATGCCGCAGGTCTGGCGGCGTTTGCAGTGCTTGGCACCGCGAAGGCGCTGGCCTTCGGTGTTGCGCCGGTACCGGCGGCAGTACTGGGCGTGGTGACCGGCTGCGCAGGCGGCGTGGTGCGCGATGTGATCGCGGGCGTACCCTCGATCATAATGCGGCCGGAGCTCTACGTTACCGCAGCAGCGCTGGCCGCATTGCTTACAGTGCTCGGGTCGCTCGCTGACCTGCCGGCAGTGTTCGTCTGGACCATCGCCTGGGCGGGCGGGTTCGCCCTGCGCGGTGCGGCGATCCGGTGGAAACTGGCCCTGCCAAGCTATGCCGACCGGCAGGGCCAGAATCGCGATTAGTTGCCGCCGAAATCGCCGTCGATGTCACCATCGATCGGCCCGCCGGGATAGGCTGGCTGCGGCTCGCTGGCAGGGGCCTGTGCAGTGCCCTGCCCTTGCGCATCAATCCGTGCCCATGCCTGACGGTACTGCTCATCGCCCCACTGACGATCGGTCGAAGCACCGCTGTAGGGAGCAACGCTACCGCGACCGTAGTTGATCCCGTCAACCCGGCCATTGCCGTCGATCCGGCACGAGAACCCGTCGCCGTTGTAGATTGTCCCGGTAACCAGCCAGCCGGAGGCACCGCGGTCGACCCCGTCAACGCTTGCCACGCGGACATCGCGCTCGATCGCGCCGACACACATGTTGACCGCGTTGTCGATGCCGCTGCCCGCGTTGGAGCGGGTGTCGCCGCGACGATAGCGATAGCTGTCGTCACTGCTGCGGTAGCGGTAATCGTTGCGGTAGCGATCATCGCGATAATCGCGGTTGCGCGAGTTGTTCGATGCGGCGCTGGCGATCGCGGCGATCCCGCCGACAATCAGCACGCCCGCGAGGACATCGCCCGCGTCGATCCGGTCGCGGTGGCGATAACGGCGCCAGCCGTCAGCGTTCACATCGTCAGACTTGAACACGCTCACCGCAGGCTGCTGCCCGCGCGCGGATGACACCGGCAGTTCGGCAGCGGCGACCGGCGTAGCGGCCATTGCCACGGTCGCGGCGAGGCCGAGCGCGGCGGAAAGGGAACTGAAACGAGGCATGGATGGTCCTCCCGTCCTCACGGCGGCGCACCCTGCCCCGCCCCTGTGTTGCAAGCGCTAGGCGGTCCAGGCTTTCATCAGCCTGAACCGCCCGTCTGGTTCACGCACCGGCCTTAACGCAGGCCGCGCACGCCGCTGTAGTCGATGTAATCGACCCGACCGCGTTCGATCCGGCAGTCGAACCGACCGGCATCGCTGCGGTCATGCCCCCAGCCGCGCCGATCATCGCGATCGTAGCGGTTGTAGCCGCCCCAGTTGCTGTTGTGGCGACCGGCATCGACCACCAGGTTGCCGCGCACACGCCAGCCGTAACGGGTGTCATCAACGTCGCGGATCTGGGTCACGTCGGCGAAGCGGTATCCGGCGCGGCGGGCATCGCGCTCGACCGCATTGATGCATCGTTCGACTGCCGCGCGCGGGTTGCCCCGGGCCTGCCAGCGGTCGCCGTAGCCGTAGCCGCGCTGGTCGCTGTACCGGTAATTGTCGCGGTAGCCATAATCGCTGCGGTCGCGGCTGGCGGCGGATGCGATCGCGGCGATGCCGCCGATGATCACTGCACCGGCGATTACGTCACCGGCAGAAATGCCACCGTCGTGGCGGTCGCGGGCCTGGACCGGGGTGGCACCGGCCAGCGCCATGGCGCCGAGCGTTGCCGTTGCGATCCCACCCTTCGCAATGGTCTTGAGTGTCTTGGTCATGTGAGGCTCTCCTCGTCTGAACCGTGGCGGGACTGCCTCGGTTGAGCCCCGTCTATGCGATTCGCGATGTGGCGAGCCTGAACTCAGCTGACAGGCATTGTTCAGTTATTCGACGCTTTTCCTGAACACCCGAGGGCCGCCAGCACGTCGCGGGTGAAGGCAGCGATGTCGAACCGGGTGCCCGCCGGGTCCTCCCCCCGCCGCACGATCACCGCGTCACAACTGGGCACGATCACCACATATTGGCCGCGATTGCCGAATGCGGCGAAAGTGTCGGGCGGCACGCCCTCGGACTTGTTGAGCAGCCAGAACCCCGCGCCATAGCCGAACTCGCCCGTTGGCTGCGGGCCGGAAGGAGTGGATACGTACTTCACCCAGCCTTCGGGCAGCAAGCGAGTGCCGTCGGGCAGCTTGCCGTCGTTGAGGTAGAGCTGGCCGAATCGCATCAGGTCAGGCGCGGTCGACCAGACCTGACTCGAGAGGATGTAGTCGCCCTGCCAGTCGGTTTCGGCGACGGTGTTGTACATTGCAAGATGCGTGAATAGTGCGGCAGGCGGATGGTCGTTGAAGCTCCCCGAGATGGCATAGGCCGCAGTCAGCGTGTCGTTGTTGGCATAGCGGAAGACGGTGCCGGGCTGATGGACCAGCGGCCAGGCGATCGCCGTCTCCACAACAGTCGATCCGCCAAAATAGAGCGGATCGGTGCGGTTGCCCGGCGTATCCGAATAACGGCCCGAGGCCATGCGCAGCAGGTTATCCATCGAGATGGTCGGGCGCGCGTCGAGGTTTGCGTCTTCGGCGTCGGTACCGGGTGCGCGACCGTACCAAGCGAAGACCGGCAACGGCATGGGGATCGTGGGGTGCCCCGCCGTCATCTCCAAGTCGCCGCGCTGCACGGCCGCGCCAACCAGAGTCGCCGTGATGCTTTTCGCGACCGACCAGGTACGCTGCGGCGTTGCCGGGCCAAAATCCTCCGCATAACGCCAAAGTCCGTCCCCCTCGTTGCCGGAGACAATGACCGCGGTGGTGCGGGTTTTCACGCCATAGCTCCCGTCGAAGGCGTCATCGAACACCGTGGCGATCGGCCCATCGATAATCCGGACGTGTTCGTTTACAATGGCATCAGGGAATGACCGGCGCAGCGTGTTTCGCTTGGGGGGCTCGACAGCACCAATCGGGCCGAGCGAGCATCCGCCGGCTGGTTCGTGCCAAGCGAGCCTCGGCGCCATGTCAACGGCCCAATCAACGGCGACATAGGTAAGCACGCCGGTTCCCTCAGCCGCGCGATAAATGCGGTATTCGAGATCGGGCACGATCGTGTCGAGGGGTGACTGTATTCCCGTCAGTTCCCATCGCTCGACGCTTTCGGGCGAACGGGTAACGCCATTCGCCTCCGCATTGGCAATCGCACTACACAGCATCAGCGCCTTGTAGCCCGCCGCCAGCGCGCGGTCGTAGCGCGCGTCGAGCTGGTCCTGTGCCGATTGGGCGGTGGCTGGAGCGGCGAGAAGCAGCGCGGTCGCTGCAAGGGCAATGCGGATCATGGCGCGCACCCT
>JAHDXX010000091.1:667-11594 GCA_023384025.1 Sphingomonadaceae bacterium | reverse complement strand
CGATCGAAGGCAGACTGTCGAAGTCGATCGGGGTGAAGCTGGTGTCTTCGCGCCAGGCCGAGATCGAGCGGAAGGTGATCGCGTCGGAGAATTCGACCGAAACATTCATCGCCAGTCCATAGGCCTCGACGTCCTGGTCGGGGTTGTTGAGGCCCGCCCGGGTGTCGAACTCGTCGGCCAGTACCGGTGCGCCGGAGAGCAGGCCGGGGATCAGGCGGTGGCCGTTGCGCGGGTCGGACTTGTCGCGGGTGTAGTCGCCCGAGATGCGGATGAACACGGGCTGGTCATTGCCGCCGATTTCGAGGCTGGCGCGGCCGGCCCAGACGTCCTTGTTGTAGTTCTCGACGCCGGGCTGGTTGAGATTGTCCCCGAACCCGCCCCGCGAAAGGCGTGCGCCAGATACGCCGAAGCGGACGATCTCGCCGAGCGGGGCGCTGGCGGTAACGACGAGGTCAGCCTGGTCGTAGGTGCCGTAGCTGGCGCGCGCCTTGAATGCGACTTCGTCGGGCAGCTGCTTGGTCACGTACTTCACCGCGCCGCCGATGGTGTTGCGGCCATAGAGCGTGCCTTGCGGCCCGCGCAGCACTTCGACCCGCTCGACTTCGTAGATGTCGAGCACGGCCGCCTGCGGGCGGTTGAGGTAGACATCGTCGAGATAGATGCCGACGCCCGATTCGAAGCCTGACACCGGGTCCTGCTGGCCCACACCGCGGATGAAGGCGGTGAGGGTGGAGTTGGTGCCGCGCGAGTTTTCCAGCGTCACGTTGGGCGCCTGGGTCTGGATGTCGGTGATGTCGATTGCCCCGACCGATTCGAGCTGCGCGCCGGAGATGGCGGTCACAGCAACCGGAACGTCGGTGATGCGCTCGTCGCGGCGGCGGGCGCTGACGATGATGACACTGTCGTCTGCTTCGCTCGCGCCGGCATCCTGCGCGGCGGCGGTCGCGGGCATAAGAGTCTGACTCGAAACTATCTGGCGTAAGTTCATAGGTTTGCCAGTCTGCGAGTGAGCATCTGCACGGCCGCGGTGAAGAGCCAGCTCCGGGCTGATGCTATGGTGGTCTCGAAGTCTTTAGCGAGGCGGCGGTTTCTGCCCAGCCAGGCGAAGGTTCTCTCGACGACCCAGCGCCGAGGCAGGACCTCGAAGCCTTTTGCCTTGTCGGATCGCTTGATGATCTCAATGGTCCATTGTCCGAGACGGGCGATGCCGCGCTTCAGTTTCGGTCCTGCATAACCGCCATCGGCGAAGAGATGCCGTAGCCACGGGAAGGATGTAACAATCTCGGCCAGCACCAGCGGAGCACCATCGCGGTCCTGGATGTCGGCAGTGTGGATCATGCCATGAACCAGATTGCCGTCGGTATCGGTGATGATGTGGCGCTTGCGCCCCTTGATCTTCTTGCCTGCGTCATAGCCGCACGGACCGCCGCTTTCGGTGGTTTTGACAGACTGGCTGTCGATCACTCCTGCACTGGGCGATGCCTCCCGGCCTTGCGCAGTGCGAAGGTCTTGCAACAGGTAATGGTTGATCAGTTCCCACAGACCCGCATCGCGCCACTGGTAGAACCAGCGCTGAACTGTCGAGACTGGTGGAAAGCAGGGCGGCAACATCCTCCACGGCAGGCCGCCACGCAAAAGGTAGAGGATCGCCTCCACCACGCGCCGCATCGGCCATTTGCGCGGACGACCAGTATCGGATGGTGCGGGGAAGAAGGGCTCCAGAAGCGCCCATTCCGTATCCGTCAAATCGCTTGGCAAAGCCAGCCCCTTGCGCGCATACTGCGAACGGGTGGTATCGGTCCACATCACTGATCTCCAGAAGTTCTTCGCAAAACTCCTGAATCAGCCCTGGATTTGGCCGTCAAGCTAACTCGCTGATATCACCCAACTTAGTTTCGGGTCAGGCTCTAAGGGCAATCGCGGCCGATCCGGCCAGCAGCAGGGCAGCAAAACGCGCGTCGTGGAAAGCCATTTGTCGTCTCCCAAGGAACCTTGTTCGACGCCCATTATTGAAAGTTGAACCGACTTTCAAGTTCAGACTTGTGCATGCTCCACCAAGGTCGTAGGTCGGGGCGATGGAATGGGGAGGTCCGGCAGCTCCGGCAGAGCACGACAAGGCCCCGCGCACCGAGCGCGGGCGACGGACTTTGCGCAAGCTTCTCGATGCGGCGGCGGTGGAATTCGGCGAGCACGGCTTCCATGAAGCGTCGATCAGCGGGATCACCCGGCGTGCGGGCGTCGCGCTAGGCAGTTTCTACACCTACTTCGATTCGAAGGACGCGATCTTCCGCGCACTGGTCAGCGACATGAGCGAGGCGGTGAAGCGCGCCGCGCGCGAGGCGCTGGCCGGGCCGATGGGGGCGCTCGAGATCGAGCGGGTAGCATTGTCCGCGTTCCTGCGCTTCGCGGCGGAGCACAAGGAGATCTACCGCATTATCGACGAGGCCGAGTTCGTCGACCCTGCAAGCTATCGTCTCCACTACGAGACGATTGCCGAACGGATTCACCAGCGCCTGCGCGATGGCGCGGCGAGCGGTGAACTGCGGCCCGACATCCACGAGGCGCACGCCTGGGCGCTGATGGGAATGAACGTGTTCCTTGGCCTGCGCTACGCGATCTGGGGCCAGGGCGAGTGGAACCCGGACGCAGTGGCCGGAGTCGCCAACGAGCTGGTCGCGCGCGGTCTCGGGCGGCGTTGAGCAGGGGAACCGGACGGCAACATCTCCGTTCTCCTGGCAACGCAGAACAATGGAGACCAAAATGATCGGCAAGATTATCGGCGCTGTCGCCGGATCGCACCTGGCCAAGAGCAGCACTGCCATCGGCGGGACCGGTGGTGCCCTGCTCGGGGCAGGCGCTGCTGTCGTGGCAAAGCGCGCCAGCCTTCCCCTGCTCGTTGCTTTGGCTGCCGGGGGCTATGTCCTCAAACGTCGCAAGGAGCGCCGCGAAAGTATCTAACGTACCGCCCGCAATTCGAAGATCGCGACACTTTCCGCTTTCTGCACCGGCAGCGGCAGGCCAGCTTGCGCCAGCCAGCTGCCGGAATAGCGAACGGGTTCGCGCTTCATCCGCTCATGCAGGTGCGAGAGCGGGATCCCATGTCCACGTTCTTCGGCAAGGGCGAGCATGCGCACGTCCCACACCCCCCTTGAACCGGCAAAGGGCAAGGTGAGCGGCTGTGGTCGCCGGTCGAGCGCAGGGCCGGTACGGATGCAATAGAGCACCTTGTGCTCCTCTGTGCCTGCGGCCTGCCAGCGCAGGCCGTCCGGACCATCCCCCAACATGACCGGGGTGCCGTGGAGCAGGTGGCGCCAGTCCTTGGTGAACGCCACCCATTGGCGCAGTTCGTGCCGGTCGTCCTCGTTGAGCGCTGCCGGATCGAGCTCCACCCCCATGTGCCCCATGGTGGCGATCGCCCCGCGAAAGGCGATGGCCTGCCGACGCCCGGTCGCATGTGACGGGCTGGCGCCGATATGCGACCCCATCAGCTCGGGTGGCAGGAAGGCGTTGAACCCGCGTTGCATGCCCACGCGCGCCACTGCGTCGATATTGTCGCTGGTCCAGAACCGGTGGACAAACGGTACCAGCCCGGCGTCGCTGCGCCCGCCACCTCCAGCGCAGCCTTCGATCTCGACTTCAGGGTGGGCAGCGCGCAGCCGTGCAAGCAGGGCATAGGCGCCGCGCACCTGGGCCGCGCCACTGGATGGCGCGTGATCGCGGTTGTGATCCCATTTGAGGTAGCGGATCGGCGCACTGCGCAGCACCGCATCGAGCCGCTCGAACAGGTAATCGCGCACATCCTCGCGTCGCATGTCGAGCACCAGCTGGCGGCGGGCGGTCGGCCGGTCGCGCTCCGGAAGCGCAAGCGCCCATTCGGGATGCGCGCGATGAAGGTCGCTGTCGGGATTGACCATCTCCGGCTCGACCCACAGCCCGAACTGCAACCCCATGGCTTCGATCCGGGTGGCCAGCGGGGCGAGGCCGTCGGGATAGGTTTGCGGGTCGGGGAACCAGTCGCCGAGGCCGGCGCGGTCATGCCTGCGCCCCGCGAACCAGCCATCATCAAGCACGAACCGCTCGATCCCGATGTCAGCCCCGGCGCGTGCCAGCGCCTCGATGCGATCGGCATCGTGGTCGAAGTAGCACGCCTCCCAGCTGTTGAGATGGACCGGGCGCGGCGTCATTTCGCCGCCGGGCCAGCGCACCATGCCGCGCACCGCGGCATGCATCTGCGCCATCGCACCGTTGCGCCCCCGGTCGGAAATGGCGAGCAGGGCGGCTGGTGCCTCAAAGCTTTCGCCTGGCACCAACACGACTTCTCCCGGCGCGAGAGATGCGGCGGCAGAAAGCGTCCAGTATCCCTCGTCGTCGCGTTCGATCGCCAGCGCATGATCGCCGGACCATTCGAGCTGGATCGCCAGAGCCATCCCGCTGTGCCAGCCCGCATCGTTACCGAGCACATAGAGCCCGGGCGGCCCGCCATGACCGGACAAACCGCGCCGCCCGACCTTTTCCCAGCGCTGCTGCGGCAGGTCTTCGGTGCATTCGTTGAGCTCGGCATTGTGCCGTCCGCGCCATGAGATGACTTGTCTGAAGCTGGCGGCGAGAGGTAGTTGCAGGCTGGCAAGGTGCGCGAGCGTGACGGGTGCATCACCCCTATTGCGAAGCGCAGTGGCGACCCGGATCGCCCCGCCGGGCAAGGCGGTGAAACTGCTGCACCATTCCAGTCGGGTAACCGGATCCGCCTCGGTGACCACGAGCTGGCCATCGCGTGCTTCTACGGAGCACAGATCCGGCGCGAACACGATCCGCGCTCCGCTTTCATCCAGTACTTCAACCGCTGCCGGACCGAACCAGCCGAGGCCCGCAGGTGGTACCAGTCGCATGCCGATGTCACGGTCGAGCGCAAATGATGCCGGTCCGCGACTCTCGCTCGCCTTCGGCAGGGGGCCCGGATCAACCCGCAATCCGCAATGCCGCCACACCATGCCCCGCTTCGGGTCATGCTCCAGCACAATGCTGGCCTCGGCGGTGTGAAGGGCATGGATCTGGCTCATGCCGCCGGTGGTACAGTGTGGTGCCGGGTTTTCCAGCCCCCAGTCAGCTGACCGCCCCCCACTGAGTGGTCCGTGTTGATTGCTAGTGCAAGATGGCGGCGTCGCCGGTTCCGCGGCCGGTGGACGGACGCCGGCATCATGCCCCGGATATGATCGATACAGCGCCTGCGGCGCGGGGGCTCAGACGTTTCCCTGCGGGGGCATCCTCCCGGATCAGCTTGTCCAGCGTCAGGTCCGACACCGCCCGACGCAACCGGGCGTTCTCCTTTTCCAGCTCTTTCATTCGCTGGGCGTGTTCCATGTTCAGGCGACCATATGCCTTGCGTCAGGGGTAGTAGCTCTGCTCTGTGACACGAAACCGGCGACATGCATCCGCCACCGTTCCGCCCTGAGCCAGCACGACCTCCGCTTCATGCAGCTTGCCCATAATCTCTTCCGGCTTGTGCTTCCTTGCCATTCCATTCCTCCTGACTGGTCAATTCTAAAATAGAAAGTGGGCCACTCTGAAGAAGGCAGGTCACAGGATGATTTTTTCTGCTTCGATTACCGCAAGGGAACTGCATTTTCAGGCTGATGGGCGAACATCATGAAAATTATCCAGTTGACGCCCGCTGCGCCTGGAATATCACAAGTAAATCCTAAGTGATTCGAATTCTCAGGTATTTTTGATCTTCGCTTTTTTGAGGAAGTCAAGAATATTTCATTGGACAAGGGGCGCGCAATGAAGTTCATAAAGGCTTTGTCGACAGCCATTGTCGTAATCGGCTTAGGCCTCGGGTTGCCCGCGTCGGCTAATGCAGCACCTCTTGCTTTCAGCGTACCAGTAGTTGGTCCCGCAGTTGCGGTCATGTTGCCTGCAGGCGCACGTTGTGTGATTATTGTCTACGACGTGAACGGGAACCGCACCAGCAGGAATTCATCGACGATTTTGTCAGCGAATTCTTCCTGGGGCGCATCGGTCTATGGCTGCTCTCGCTGGGGGTGAGGGTCTCGGTTTGGTGAGTCTGGCTTGGCGCAGTCTCACTTGTTGTGCCTGTTTCGATTGAGGTCGCGCGAATGACGATTGTCAGGAAACACGCAATGGCCCGCCAAAGCCTGCTCTGGGCGTTCGGGCTGATGCTTGCATTTCTATGCGCACTTAGCCCGTCCGAGGCTCATGCTCAGGCTACTGAAGACGTGACCCCGATCGGGTGGGCATGGAAAAGCGGGTCGAGCGATGTTTTCGGGAGTGCGTACGAAGCGTGCGAGGATCAGTGGCGCGAAGTGATGGGGCGCTACCCATCGTCACGTTTTGTCGGCACCCGTTCCAGATCTGATGAAGTCCGCCGCGTAGATTGCGTCTGGACGCGATATCAGTACCTCTGCCCCGAGCCTGGGCAGAGCGGCGGGATCGGCAGTTGTGGCACGATCATTCCGGTGGCTGCGAGTATTGTCTGTCCGGTCGGCTATGCGTCGACCGTCGATGGCTATTGTCGGCTGGCTGCGTCGCGTGAACAGGCGTGTGACGATGGCTGCGGCGACGGGGGCAAACCAAATCCGAAAACAGGCAACCCAGTAATCATATCTACCGGGGCAAAATATCTGGAAGCTCTGGATTATGCGTCGGCTGACGGGCAATTCCGGATCGCGCGGCAGTATCGCAGTTTTCAGGTTGGCCGAGCCTTCCAGCAGGCGGCACTGCCTCGCGCGCCTATGCGCGGGCTGCACGGCTCGTGGAACTTCGAGTTCAACCGCGAACTGCAGTTCGGGATCGTGGCGGGCACGCCCAGCGCGCCGAACGCCACCGTGGCTGTGCTGCTCCCCGACGGGACCGGCCATGCCTTTGTGCTTCAGGCCAACGGAGCATGGGTCGAAGAGTCCGATGCGGTCTATTCCTCCGCATCAGGCAATCTGAAGCTCGAACTGCTAAGTGCGCTCCCTGCCGATTTGGTGACATTGCGCGATGGACCCAGCACGTGGCGACTGACTGACCGGAACGACACTGTCTGGATCTTCGAAACGCGAAACGACCCTAACGGCGGTTCCTACGTGTTCGGATGGCCGACTTCGATGACCACCCGCTCGGGCTACTCGCAAGCCTTCACTTACGCCGCCGACAGCAGTCTCGCGTCGATGTCAGACAGTTTTGGCAGGACTGCGACCTTTGAGTGGAACAAGTTCAACGTCACCACGCGGGACCCAGCGCCAGCCGGCGCCTTGCCGGTTACGGTCGCGGTCAGCCGGATTGTCTTGCCTGACGGGACTTCCCTCGAATACGACTACGAGGACATCCCTCCGCCTGACGCGCAGCTCGCCTATGGCGGTCCGAAATGGCAGAACAAGGGCAATGGCGGAACGGCGCCAAGTGGTGCTCAGGCGTTCATTTCCTTCATGCCAAAGGTGGAGCGCCTCGCCAGCGTGGAGCGACGTACGGCGAGTGGTGCTGTGCTCGATTCCGTGCGTTACCTGCACGAGGACAGAATCTACGGCAGGGCCGTCACAGGGATCATCGATCACCGCGGTGATCGGGTCGCGACCTTTGCCTACGATAGCGCAGCGCGGGTAA
Source organism: Sphingomonadaceae bacterium (assembly GCA_023384025.1). Taxonomy (GTDB): domain Bacteria; phylum Pseudomonadota; class Alphaproteobacteria; order Sphingomonadales; family Sphingomonadaceae; genus 34-65-8. Next base: position 3,992 of record JAHDXX010000091.1, on the reverse strand, counting down.
CCAGGAGCGAGCTGGCTGGCGGCGCTGAAGTCAACACCTTTGCCTATGGGATGGCAGGGGCGACCCGCGTGCGCTCAGTCACCAACGAACTCGGTCAGAGACATGATTATACCTTCGGCGAGCTGTCCTCCACCCGCCGCGAGTACCAGCTGAATTCGGTCGCGGGCCTGGCCACGGCGACTACGCCTGCAAGCTCGACCACTTTTGCCTATTCGGGCGATTCCTTCCTCGCTAGTGCAACCGATGCCGAGGGCAGGATGGTCACGATGACGCGCGATGCGCGCGGGCGTCCCATCACTGTCGCTGAGGCGAGCGGTACGCCTGACGAGCGCACCACGTCGGTCACTTGGCATCCGGTGTTCAATGTGCCAGCCACGATCACCACGGACCGGCTCGCCGAGACGCGCAGCTATGATGCGCAAGGCAGGCTTGTTTCCGTCACGCTGACCGACACGACCAATCACTCGGCACCCTATTCGACGAACGGGCAGTCGCGCACCTACAGCTATACCTGGGATGCCAGTGGCCGATTGCTCTCTCAAAGCGGCCCGCTTGCCGCCGCCGGGCCTGGCGATGATCTGACCACATTCACCTACGACACCGCTGGCAACATGCTGACCATGACCAACGCGCTGGGCCAGGTTACGACCTACGCCGGGCACGATGCCAATGGTCGTCCAGCGTCGATGACCGATCCCAATGGCATGGTCACCACCTTCGCTTACGACCCGCTCGGCCGTGTCGCCGCGATCACGCTCAGGCATCCCAGCAACTCCGCTCTCGATGCAACCACTGCGATGACCTACGACGCGGTGGGCAATGTCACGCAGCTGACCCTGCCCGGTACTGCGCCCCTGATCATGGAGTACGACGCGGCCAATCGCTTGACGGTCATGCGCACCGCAGGCGGCGAGCGGTTCGAATATGCTTACGATGCGATGGGCAATGTCATCCGCGAGACAGTCAGGCGGACCGACGGATCGACCGCGCGGATGGTCCGCCGCGAGTTCGATGCGCTGGGGCGGCTGCTGACCGAACGGCTCGGGCTGCGCTCGCCCGCACGGCTCGGCTATGACAAAGTCAGCAATCTCACCAGCCTCACCGATCCCAATGGCTTTGCCACCACCTCGGCATTCGACGCACTGGACCGGTTGGTGGCGACGGTTGCGCCGGATGGCGGGGCGCAGGCCTCGACCTATGACCGGCAGGATAATGCGCTCACCTTCACCGATCCGGTCGCTGTGACCACGCAGTTCACCCACAACGGCTTCGGCGAGATCATCCAGGAAGTCTCGCCCGATCGCGGCACCACCACTTACGAATACGACCCGGCCGGTCGGATGACCAGGTCGACTGACGGTCGCGGGCAGGTGGTGCTCTACACCCACGATCTGCTCGGCCGGGTCACCCGGATGGAGCCGCTTGGCCGCCCGGCCGGCGAGGTGATCGAGTACCATTGGGACGCAGGCGGCCTGCCCGGCTCCTACGCGATCGGGCAACTGGCCAAAGTGGTCGACGGTTCGGGCGAGACCCTGTTCCAGTACGATCATCGCGGCAACCAGACGCTCCAGCAGCAGGGCATCGGCGCGACCACAGCGGCGCAGCTTGCCTATGACTACGACCTTGCGGACCGGATCACGCAGATCACCTACCCCTCGGGGCGGCAGGTGCGCTACGGCTACGACACGCTGGGCCGGGTCAATCTGGTGGAGACCCGCGCCAATGCGGCCGCGCCCGCCTGGCAGCTGGTTGCCAGCGGCCACCAGTATGAACCGTTCGGCCCGGTCAAGGCGATCATGCTGGGCAACGGCCTCATGGTGGCGAACGACTGGGGCACGGACGGCTTCCTCGCCGCGCGGCGGCTCACGCCCGCTGGCGGCGGTGCGGCCTTGTCCGATCTCGCCTATGGGCGGGACGAGGTCGGGCGGATTGCGGCGATTGCCGATCAGGTCAATCCGACTGGCTCGGCGATCTATGGCTACGATCCGGTCGGGCGGCTGACCATGGCGGTCACCGCCAGCGGGGCGGCCTTGGCGGAGAGCTACGCCTACACCCCCGGCACCAACCGCCTCGCCTCGGTCACCGATGCGGGCGGGGTGCGGACGGTGTCCTACGATGCGCGCGGTAACACCGTGGCGGAGACCCGCGCGGACGGGACGCTGGTCGCCGCAAGCTACGATGGCCATGCGCGGCTATCGGGCTACGACCGCTCGAACATCGGAGCGCAGGTCTACACCTACAACGGGCTGGGTGACCGGGTGCGGGTCGACAAGCCGACGGGTTCGCGACGGTTCGTCTATGACGCACAAGGCCGAGTGCTGGCGGAGTATGGCGCTTCGGCAGGCGAGGTCTGGGCCGAGTTCATCTGGGCGCTGCCGCCGGGTGCGGCTCGGGCTTGCGCCAAGCAATCACGCCGCGATCATTGAGAAAGGGAAGCACGGCAATGCGCATCACTTCGGGTCTTCTGGTGGTCATCGGATCGCTGCTAGCGAGCGCTGCTTCGGCGCAGGTGCCGCAGTGCACCGTGCCCAACACCTTGGTGAACGGCCAGGTGGCCGACGCTACCGACGTGATGGAGAACTTCAACGCCGTCGCCAACTGCGTCGAGAACGCACGCGGCGATGGCGTGACGCATGAAGGCACGCCATCGGCCGGGGAGATCGCAGTGTTTGCCAGCCCGACCGGTATTACTGGCGGTGACCTGACCGGCGATGTCTCCACTGCTGGCAGTACCGCCACGCAATTGGCTCCAACCGGGGTAACCCCCGGCACTTATCTCAATCCCACCATCGTAGTCGACGCAAAGGGTCGCATAACCTCGGCGATCAATGGCAGCGGCAGCGGTGGTAGCGGAGGCGGCGGAGCAGGCGTGAGCTGGGTCCAGATCACGCTGGCCAATCCGGATGCGGAAAGTGGCACCACGGCGGGGTGGACCATGATCGGCAGCTGCTTCACTGCCCTCGGCACTCCGCCAACCAACCACGATTTTGTGCCCTACAAAGGCAATTTCGTGTTCCTCGCGGCAGCCACTGCCAATGCACAGATGTATCAGGATTTTGATCTGAGCTCCTATTCCGCCGCGATTGACAACGGCACTGTGCGGATAATGTTTGAGGCCGAGGCGGCCGACACGTGGAGCACCGGCGAGCAACCCTATGTGGCCGTCCTGTTTCTCAACGCGGCAGGCACCGTGACCACCCGGATCGTCAGCCCGGCTCCGGCTGAGAGCATTGGCTCAGGCCAATGGCGCCACATCGAAGTGGAAGGGCGGGTGCCAAGCCAGACCCGCTCTGCCCGGCTGATGCTCTGGGCCAAGCGGCGCGAC
>JAHDXX010000091.1:0-657 GCA_023384025.1 Sphingomonadaceae bacterium | reverse complement strand
GCGTTTGTCGGCGAGGAGTGAGCCATTTTGCCACACCAAAGAGTTCAGCGGCTGTGGCAAGACCGGTCCTGCTGACACGATGATTGCTGCGCCGAGTGATTGCCGATGAGCGCGATCGAAGCGGCGGTAGCATGGATGCTTGCCCTCTTGAGCGGCTCGTTGATGACGATGTTGCTTACGATTGCCGTCGCTGCGTTCGGGTTCACTTTGCTGACCGGCAGGGTGTCTGCGCGGCGCGGGATAGAGCTAATCCTGGGCTGCTTCATACTTGTCGGGTCAGTCGAAATCGCCCGATCGCTGGTGGATTTCGCTCAAACGGAGCAAGCACCCGGTCCAGCTATTGCTCCACAAGCCCCGGAAACACACGCGCTGCCGCCACTTCCACCTGCCCCGGTTGCAGCGGGAGATCCTTTCGATCCGTATGCCGGGAGAGAACAGGTTCACTGATCACAAGGAAGGCGCATAACGCACGGTAAGTCTCAGCGGCCTGTTGAACCCCCTGAATTCGGCAAGCTCTGGCTGGTCCCCCAATCAGAAGCCCGACAAGATCTTTCCTACCTTTTTCATACTCGGACCATGATTTCAGTTAAGTAACTGAAATCATGGTGGGCGCGACAGGGATTGAACCTGTGACCCCACCCGTGTGAAGGGTGTGCT
>JAHDXX010000357.1 GCA_023384025.1 Sphingomonadaceae bacterium | reverse complement strand
CGGGGTGTTCGGCCGGTTCGTGCCGGACTTCGGCAAGGTCAACGCGCAGATGCAGTTCGACATGTATCACCACTACACGGTCGACGAGCACACCATCCGCGCCATCGGCCTGCTGTCGAAGATCGAGAAAGGCGAGCTGACCGAGGACCACCCGCGCTCCAGCCGCCTGATCCACAAGGTCAACTCGCGCCGCGCCGCCTATGTCTCGGTGCTGCTGCACGACATCGCCAAGGGGCGCGGGGGTGACCACTCGATTCTCGGTGGCGAGGTCGCGGAAGAGCTGTGCCCGCGCTTCGGGCTCGACCAGCACGAGACCGAGCTGGTCGCCTGGCTGGTGCGCCAGCATCTGCTGATGAGTGCGACCGCGTTCCGCCGCGACCTGACCGACCCCAAGACGATCGAGGATTTCTGCGGCGAGGTCGAAAGCCTGGAGCGATTGCGGCATCTGCTGATTCTGACCGCAGTCGACATTCGCGCGGTCGGGCCGGGGACGTGGAACAGCTGGAAGCGCCAGTTGCTCGGCGAGCTTTACGATGCAGCGCAGGAGCGGTTGCGGCTGGGCCACATGCGTCACGGCCGGCGCGAGCGGATCGAGGCCAGGAAGGACGCCGCGCGCGCCAGGCTGGCGGACAAGGCCGGGCTGGTCGAGCGGTTCGAGCCGATCATGGGCGATGCCTACTGGATCGCCGAGCCGGACGACATCATCGCGCTCAACCTCGCGCAGTTCGCTGCGGTGCTCGACAAGGATGACAAGCTGTCGGTCCAGTGCGAGGTCTATCCGGCGCGCGGGGCCACGCTGGTGACGGTGATCGCGGCGGACCATCCGGGGCTGTTCTACCGTATCGCCGGGGGCATCCACCTCGCGGGGGCGAACATCATCGACGCCCGCATCCACACCAGTTCCAGCGGGTGGGCGGTCGACAATTTCCTGGTGCAGGACCCGCACGGCCGCCCGTTCGAGGAGCCGCGCCAGCTCGAGCGGATCGAGAAGGCGATCGGTGACGCGCTTGCCAACCGGGTCGAACTGGTCCCCAAGCTGGCCCAACGCCCGCTGCCGATCACCCGCTCGCAGGCGTTCGACGTGCGCCCCAGGGTGACCTTCGACAACACCGCCTCCAACCGCTTCACCGTGATCGAGGTCAGCGCGCGTGATCGGCCCGCGCTGCTCAACCGGCTGGCGCGGGCGCTGTTCGAAAGCCAGCTGATGGTCCACTCTGCCCACATCACCGCCTATGGCGAACGTGCGGTCGATACGTTCTATGTGACCGACGTGCTGGGCGCCAAGGTCGATGCCAAGCAGCGGCTGGCCGGGATCGAGAAAGCCCTGCTGGCGGCTGCCAGCGACCAGCGGCAGGCCGAACTAGCCGAGGCCTGAAAGCAACACTTGTCGGGAAAAATTGGTTGCTCGTGCAAAACCTGATTCACAGGCGGGAATCACTGGCATAACGTTAGCGTAAACCAGAAAAACCCCTAGAAGCAGGAGACGATCATGAGAGGTTCCTTGTCCCTACGCGCGCTGGCGCTCGCCGGTGTCGCCACCGCCCTGTTGCCGCAGATGGCCCATGCCCAGGACGAAGCCGGC
>JAHDXX010000090.1 GCA_023384025.1 Sphingomonadaceae bacterium | reverse complement strand
TCGGGCATCGCGTGGAACGATGGCACGCTTTACGTCGCGAACCACGACGAAGTGCTGGCGTTCGATTATGCTCTCGGGGCTACCACGCTGGCGGGTGAAGGGCGCAAGCTGATGGACCTGCCGCCGGGCGGGGGCCACTGGATGCGCAACGTCGAGCTGAATCCGGAAGGGACCAAGCTCTACATCGCGGTCGGCTCGGTTTCGAACATCGGCGAACAGGGCATGGCGGTCGAGGAAGGCCGCGCGATGATCCACGAGCTTGACCTTGCCAGCGGCGAGGCGCGTCCGTTTGCTGCCGGTCTGCGCAACCCGAACGGGCTCGACTGGAACCCGTGGAGCGGCGAGCTGTGGACCACCGTCAACGAACGCGACATGCTCGGCGGTGACATGGTGCCCGATTACCTCACCAATGTCCCGATCGGTGCGCAGTATGGCTGGCCCTGGCTCTACTGGCGCAAGAACATCGATGACCGGGTGAAGGAGCCGATGCCGCAGTTCCTGATGGAATACACCCGGCAGCCCGAATATGCCCTTGGCCCGCACGTCGCGGCGCTCGGGCTGGTGTTTTCCGCCGAGGGGGACCGGATGGGTGAAAAGTTCGGGCAAGGTGCGTTCATCGCCCGCCACGGTTCGTGGAACCGCAAGCCACCGTCAGGCTACGACGTGATCTTCGTGCCGTTCGATGCCCGTGGCAATCCGCAGGGCAAGCCGGTGCCGGTCCTGACCGGATTCCTGACCGGCGAAGGCACCACCCGCGGGCGCCCGACATGGGTGGAATGGGCTGGCGACGGCGCGCTCCTGGTAAGCGACGATACCGCCGGGATCATCTGGCGGGTGGTGGCAAAGGGCGCCGAGCCCCGTGCGGCCATCGTGCGCCAGCGGACCCGTTCGATGCCGCCCCGGCGCGAGCTCAGCGGCAATCCCGATGCCGCGTTCGGCAACGACCCGCGCTAGATTCCCCGCCTTAGACCGGCTTTCCGGCCCGCCCGGCCAGTTCGGTCACGAAATGCCACGCCACGCGGCCTGACCGGGCCCCGCGTCGCTTGGCCCATTCGAGCGCCTCGCCTTCGTCCCAGTCCAGCCCGAGCGGTGCCGCATAGGCGGCGACAATGGCGAGATAGGTCGCCTGGTCGCAGGCATGGAATCCGAGCGAGATGCCGAACCGGTCGGCCAGCGCCAGCCGGTCATCGACCGCGTCGCGCGGATTGATCGGGTCGTCCTGCTCGCCCATGTCGCGGGGCACGATGGCGCGCCGGTTTGAGGTGACTGCCAACCTGACATTGCCCGGCCGTGCTTCCACGCCGCCGTCAAGCCAGCTGCGCAGGGCGCGCGGACCTTGCAGGTCGCCCTCGGCAAAACCGAGATCGTCGAGATAGACCACGAACCGGCGCTCTACCGGTGCGAGCGCGGTGAACAGCGCGGGCAAGGTTGCGAGGGCATCGGTGCCGACCTGGACCAGCGCCAGAGCGCCCGGGCGTTCTTCCTCCACCGTACGGGCGGCGGCGCGCAGCAGTGCCGACTTGCCCATGCCGCGCGCGCCCCACAGGAACATGTCGTGTGCCGCTGCGCCCATGGCGTGGCGGCGCAGGTTGGCAATCACGGCATCGCGCTGGGCATCGATCCCCTGGAGCACGTCCAGCGGCGGCGCTTCGATCGCCGCGACGGCCCGCGCGCCCTCGCTTGACCAGACATAGGCCGGGGCTGAGAGCCAGTCTGCCCTAGCCGGGGTCGCAGCTCCGGCCAGCCGCTCGAGCGCCGCGGCTATCCGCTCGAGCGGATCGGCCTTGTCAGCCATTGCGTCAGCTCGCCAGCTGTTCGGCCGACAAGGCATAAAGCCCTGCCGCCCCGGCGGTGGCAGATGCGCGCAGGCCGGCGGCTTCGGGGACGATCCGGTCGAGGAAGAAGCGCACCGTTACCGGCTTGGTCGCTGCCAGCGCAGGCGCCGCCCCGCTTTCCACTGCGCGCAGCTGGGCCAGCAGCTGCCATCCGGCGACAGCCACGGCACACATGGTGCAGAACGGCACGCTGCCGGCGAGGCGATCATCGAGGCTGGCTTCGCTCAACATCCATTGCGCAATGGCCGTGCAGTCACGCGCAAGCGAGGCCAGTGCCGGTTCGCCGGCCACGTCGTGGGCGATCTCTTCGAGCAAGGCGGTCAGCACCGCCCCGCCTTCCAGGCCCAGCTTGCGGGTTACGAGATCTGCCGCCTGGATGCCGTTGGTGCCTTCGTAGATCGGGGCGATCCGCGCGTCGCGATAATGCTGCGCGGCGCCGGTTTCCTCGACGAAGCCCATGCCGCCGTGGATCTGCACCCCGAGGCTGGCGACTTCCACCCCGATATCCGTGCCCCAGGCCTTGAGCATGGGCACAAGGGTGTCGGCGCGCATGGCCGCAGCGCTGTCACCCAGCGTGCCGCGGTCGACCTGCCCGGCCGTGTAATAAAGCAGGGCGCGGGCGCCTTCGGTCAGCGCCTTCATCCGCAGCAGGGTGCGGCGCACGTCGGGGTGCTCGATGATCGCCACCGGCGACTTGTCCGGCGAACCGGCGCGGGCCGACTGGATCCGGTCGCGGGCATAGGCGAGCGCTTGCTGGGTGGCGCGCTCGGCGATCTGCACGCCCTGGTTGCCGACGTTGATGCGGGCGTTGTTCATCATCGTGAACATGGCGGCAAGACCGCGATTTTCCGCCCCGACCAGCTCGCCCACGCATTCGCCGTTGTCGCCATAGCTCATCACGCAGGTGGGTGAGGCGTTGATGCCGAGCTTGTGTTCGAGGCTGACGCACTTGAGATCGTTCCGCGCACCGGGCGTGCCATCATCGTTCACATGGTACTTGGGGACGATGAAGAGCGAGATGCCGCGCGTCCCCTCCGGTGCGCCGGGCAAGCGTGCCAGCACCAGGTGGATGATATTGCGGGCCAGATCGTGCTCGCCCCAGGTGATGAAGATCTTCTGCCCCTGGATCAGGTACTTGCCGGCATGCGGCCCTTCGCTGATCGGACTGGCCGTGGCCCGCAGCGCGCCGACATCGCTGCCCGCCTGCGGCTCGGTCAGGTTCATCGTGCCCGACCATTCGCCGCTGACCAGCTTGGGCAGGTACCGGGCCTTCTGCGCCTCGCTGCCATGGTGCTCGAGCGCTTCGATCGCGCCGACCGACAGCATCGGCAAGAGGTTGAACGCCATGTTGGCCGTGCCGAGGTTCTCCAGCACGTTGCAGGCAAGCGTGAACGGCAGTCCCTGCCCGCCGTGGTCGACCGGGCCGGCGATCGCGTTCCAGCCTTGCTCGACATACTGGTCGTAAGCCTCGGCAAACCCGGCGGGCAGGCGGACCACACCGTTTTCCAGCACCGCGCCTTCGAGGTCGCCAACCCGGTTGAGCGGTGCCCATTCGCCTGCTGCCAGCGCCCCGACCCCTTCGACAATGGCATCGACCAGATCGGCTTCCGCGGCAGCGAAACGTTCGCTTGTTGCCAGTTCCGCCATCCCCGCATTGGTGCGGATGGCGAGCAGCTGGTCCTGGGTCGGCGGGGCAAAGGCGGTCACGGCAGAAGTCCTCCGGCTGCAATCAGTGCTTGGAATGTCGCCTGCGCAGATATAGCGCGCTGCCATGCCCGGCAAGAACGCTACGGAAACGGTATTGGCCGATGCTGCCGGGATCGCCCGCGCCGCCGCGATTCTGTCAGCGGGCGGGCTTGTCGCAGTGCCGACGGAAACGGTCTATGGCCTGGCTGCGCGGGCGGACAGTGCCGAAGCGGTGGCGAGAATCTACGCCGCCAAGGGCCGGCCGGACTTCAATCCGCTGATCGTCCACGTGCGCGACCTGGCGCAGGCCAGCGCCTATGCCGAGGTCGACGCGGTGGCCGCCCGGCTGGCGCAGGCATTCTGCCCCGGGCCGTTGACCCTTGTCCTGCCCCGGCGGGACGAGGCGCGACTGGCCCCGGCTGTCAGTGCCGGACTGCCCACTATTGCCCTGCGCGCTCCGGCCCATCCGGTGATGCAGGCGCTGCTTGCAGCGGTCGACTTCCCGCTGGCTGCGCCCTCAGCCAACAGGAGCGGTTTCATCAGCCCGACCACGCCCGGCCATGTGCTGGCCTCGCTCGATGGACGGATCGACCTGGTGCTTGATGGCGGGCCCTGCTCGGCGGGTTTGGAATCGACCATTGCGGCCGTGCGGGCCGATGGCTCGGTCGACGTGCTCCGCCCCGGCCCGGTTGATCTCGGGCCCGTTTTGCAGAGCGGGAGCGGGATCGAGGCGCCGGGGCAGCTTGCGAGCCACTATGCCCCGGGCAAGCCGGTGCGCCTAAACGCCACGCGCGGGGAAGACGACGAATTCCTGATCGGTTTCGGTGCCATGGCGTGCGACGCCAATCTGTCTGAATCCGGAGATCTGACCGAGGCCGCGCGGCGGCTCTATGCCTGTCTCCACCTTGGCGCCGCTTCGCCCAAGCCCCGGATCGCGGTGGCGCCGGTGCCGGACGAAGGGCTTGGTCAGGCGCTCAATGACCGCCTGCATCGCGCTGCCGCCTAAGGCCGCTCAGGCGGAGGCGGGGGCAGGTTGCGCAGGCGGCTCTGGATTTCGGCGTAAGTGGTCTGTGCCTGGGCGCAGGCGCGCGGGCTGCCGTCGTCACATGCGTCGAGCTGCCTGTCATAAAGGCGGCGCAACTTGCCGAGCTCTTCTTCCTGCCGACGCAGTTCTCGCCCGCGCTTTTCGTCGGCTTCCGATTGGCTGGTGGTGGCAAGGTCGACTGCCTTGCCTGCCACCCGCACCGGTGCGGTGACCACATCCGCAGCGGCCTTGGCCAGGCACCCGCCAAGGACGAGCGGTGCGATCAGGACAAGGGACAGGGTTCGCAGCATGGCAGGGGCCTCCGACGGTCGCCGTATGGCCCCTGTAGCATGAACCGGGCCTTTAGGCCTGCTGGTTCACTCCCCGGCGGGCGCTTGCGGGCGGCAGGTTACCTTGCCCGATCCCATCGCTTCGATCGTGCAGGTCGCACTGCCGGTCACGGTCACGTCGCCCGATCCCATGATCTTGGCCTTGACCGTGCCATCGGAAGCGAAGTCTGCGTCGCCCGAACCGACGATGGTCACCTTGGCGTCGTCGACCTTGAGCCCTGCGGCTTCCATGCTGCCCGCCCCGGCAACGGTCAGGTCGAGCTTCTTTGCCTTGCCTGCCGCACCGAATGTGCCCGATCCGACCACGTTCACGTCGAGCTCGTCCATCTCGGCAAAGGCGACATCGAGCCGCCCAGATCCGGCGATCACGACCTCGCCCTTGGTGGCGATCGACTGGGCTGCGATACCGCCCGAACCGGCGATGACGATCTTTTCGGGGGCGGGCATGGTCACCCGCACGGTCGCCTGCTTGCCGTCGAGGTCGCGGAAGTCAGACCCGCGCATGACGCCCAACGTGCCGTCCTTGAGCGTGAAGCGCAGGGCTTCAACCGCCTTGGCGTCGCCTTCGACATTGATGCCGAGCTTCGCGCCATTGGTCACCACCACGCTGTCCGGCCCGGCGAGAACCAGTTCGGTCGGCGGGTCGCCGCTCATGTCGAGCTCGGACAGCGGCACGCCGTCTTCGTCGTTGATCGAGATATGGGCGTCCTTGCACCCGGCAAGGCCGACCGCCAGGGCCATCGCGGCAACCGGGGCCAGGGTGCGGAACAGCTTGTCGAATTTCATGGTGGGTCTCCTCCTACCGTATTGCCGATATAATACAGCAAGGAGCCCGTTTCAAGCAGGACACGAAAAAAGGGGCCGCCCGGCGGGCGACCCCTTGATTTCGCAAACGGAATGCCGGCCGGTCATGCCTGCTCGACGTTCTCGTAGTACTGCGGCGCGTGTTCGCGCAGCACGGCAAGGATCTTTTCCAGCGCAGCCGGTTCGTCGGTCTTTTCCATCGCCGCGAGTTCGCGGGCGAGGCGCGACGAGGCGGCTTCGAAGATCTGGCGCTCGGAATAGCTCTGCTCGGGCTGGTCTTCCGGGCGGAACAGGTCGCGGGTCACTTCGGCGATCGACACCAGGTCGCCCGAATTGATCTTCGCTTCGTATTCCTGCGCCCGGCGGCTCCACATGGTCCGCTTGACCTTGGGCTTGCCCTTGAGCGTTTCCATCGCTTCCTTCAGCGTCTTGTCGCTCGACAGCTTGCGCATGCCGATCGATTCGACCTTGTTGGTCGGGACGCGCAGGGTCATGCGCTCTTTCTCGAACCGCAGGACGTAGAGTTCCAGCTGCATGCCGGCGATCTCTTCCTGCTGCAGTTCGATCACACGGCCAACGCCATGCTTGGGATAGACAACGTAATCACCGACGTCGAAGACGTGCGCCTTGGCTTCCATGCCTGTTCCTTTCCTCGCCAGCAGGTCGGGGCGACAGGTGAGGCAAGCCTTCGTCCGGACCTCCATTGGTACGGTCGAACACTTGCCAAAACGGTCGCGGGAGGCCCTGCCTTTCCGTAGGTTTGCGCCTTCCGCCGGAAGAAGACCGGCGGCGTTGGTGTATTATATAACGCATTCGCAACAAAATTGCGAGTCCCTAGCGCAAATGCGCCGGGTCACCGCTCCGGCCTGTCCCGGAGCGGGGCATCATCGCGCGCTGGCCTAGTCGCCTTCGCCCGGATCGGCCGAGAAGTACTTGTCGAACTTGCCCTCTTCGCCCTTGTGCTCGTCGGCTTCGGGCAGCGGGTCTTTCTGGCTCGTGATATTGGGCCACTCGGCCGAATACTTGGCGTTCAGCTCGAGCCACTGCTCCAGCCCGCTCTCGGTATCGGGAAGGATCGCCTCGGCCGGGCATTCCGGTTCGCACACGCCGCAATCGATGCATTCGCTCGGGTTGATGACGAGCATGTTTTCGCCTTCATAGAAGCAATCGACCGGGCAGACCTCGACGCAGTCGGTGTACTTGCACTTGATGCAGGCGTCGGTGACGACGTAGGTCATGGCGTGAGAATCCCCTTGGAAAATGGCGGTTCAATGCCCGCTATCGCGGTTTCGTTGTTCCGGTCAAGCTCGCGATAATGCGAGCATGCCTCTGACGGCGACCCGCGCCGCTCAGGCAGGGCGAGAACTTCCACCACGCGCACGCCGCTGCCCGCCGGGACAGTCAGCACATCACCGATCGCAACCGCGTGACTGGCGCGGCTTACACGGTGGCCGTTGCACCGCACCAGTCCGCTAGTCGCCAACGCCTGCGCGCGCGACCGTGTCTTGACGAACCTGAGCCGGGTGAGGGCCAGGTCGATCCGCATCAGCGCACCAGGCCGGCCAGTGCTGCAAAGGCGTTACCGGGAGCGGGTGACGGCGCCGGTTGCTCGCGCTTTGCGCCCTTGTGCTTGCCACCTCTCGGCGCGGCGTTCTGGTTCCTTGCGTCCTTGCGCTGCGGGCGCCATTCCCACCGGTCCGGCGCAGGCGGGCCAAAGGCACCATCGGGCAAGGCGCGGGCCGGATGGCGACGGAACCCCGCTGCGCCGAGCAGGCGGTGGAATCCGCCGAGCTCGAGCCCGGTCGAGATCGCCAGCGCCGGGTCGACCGCAAACCGCACGCGCATCGGATTGCCGCCCTTCGCGACCGCGGCCGCCCGGGCTTCATGCGCGCCTTTGAGCAGCTTTTCCGCGACATCGATCCGCACGAACTGATCGCCTGCGGGGCGATAGCCGGAAGGAAGCCTGCCCTTGCCCGGCAGGACCGGAATCATGTCCGGGTTGAGACCGCGCCGGTCAAGCCCGAGGGCGTGGAACAAGCGGCGCGGAGCAGGCTTGAGCAGGTCGCGCGCGAACACGTCGAGCGCTCCGAAGGTCACGCCGAGGCGGCGCAGCGCGGGGCGCAGTTCCTTCGGCAGATGCTCCAGCCCTGCTTCCTCGCGCGAGACATAGCCGTGACCCGCCACCAGCTTGAGCAGCAGCGCGCGCGCATGGGACCCGGCGGCGGGATCGCGCGCGGCGGCCTGCAAGGCGGCCAGCGGGGCCAGCGGCTTGAGCTGGCCTGCGAGCCAGTCCGCCAGCCTGGTCACAAGGTCCTGACGCGGTATTTCGGGCAGCTGGGCCAGCGCGCGATCGGGCACGATCCTGGGGTGCAGCGGATCAGCAGTCTGCTCCAGGGCAGCCAGTTTGCGCCCTTGCCATCCGAGCCCACCCTGCTCGACGGTTATCCCGGCAAACCCGCTCGCAACCAGGTGTCCGGCCCGTTCAGCCAGCAGGCGCGGCAGGGCCTTCTCGCCTGCCGCCAGCAGCATGCGCCGGTCCTCGTGACTGGCGCGGTGATCGACGGTGAAGACGAAGCCCTCGAGCCGCCCGATCGCTTCGCCCTCGACCGCTACCGTGCCGTCATCTTCGCACCTGACCGGCAACAATGCCGCGTCCTGGCCCATGGTCTTCATCAGGATTGCTGTCCTCCGGTTGACGAATCGTTCGGTCAGCCGGGCGTGTAGCGCATCCGACAGCCGTGCCTCCACCCCGCGCGCACGCGCAGCCATTTCGTCGCGCGCCAGGACCCAGTCGGGCCGCTGGCAGATATAGGCCCAGCTGCGAATGGCGGCGATCCGCCCTTGCAGTGTGTCGATGTCACCGGCGACATTGTCGAGCTCGGCAATGCGTGCCGCCACGAAGTCGGCACCCAGATGGCCGCGGGCGAGGTCCTGCCACAGCCGGGCGACGAACCGGGCGTGCGTCTCGACCCCCGACTGCCGGAAATCGGGCAGCGAGCATGCCTCCCAGAACCGCCGCACCATGCCTTGCCCGCGAACTTCGGCGGCAATCGGTTCGTCGGCCAGTCGCTTGAGCACGGCGAGATCGATGGCCTCGGGTGCGGCAGCCAGACCCGGTTCGTCCGGTGGCGCTTCGAGATCGGCGATCAGCGCCGCGACGCTGTCAAACCGGGGATCGGCTTCGCGCCAGTAGAGGCGGGTCAGCGGCGCGAAGCGGTGCTCCTCGATCGCATAGACCTCTTCCTCGGTCATTTCCGGTGACGAACCCTGCCCGCCGCTCAGGGTGCCGAAGGTCCCGTCCCTGTGATGACGCCCGGCCCGGCCCGCGATCTGGGCCATTTCCGCCGGGATCAGCCGCCGCTGGCGCTTGCCGTCGAACTTGGTCAGACCGGCAAAGGCGACATGGGCGACGTCAAGGTTCAGGCCCATTCCGATCGCATCGGTGGCGACGATGTAATCGACCTCGCCCGACTGGAACAGGGCGACCTGGCGGTTGCGGGTCTCCGGGCTCAAGGCCCCCATGACCACCGCCGCCCCGCCGCGGAACCGGCGCAACATCTCCGCCACGGCGTAGACCTGTTCCGCCGAGAACGCGACAATCGCGCTGCGCGGGGGCAGGCGGGAAAGCTTGCGCGCGCCAATGTGCTTGAGGGTCGAAAAGCGCGGCCGGGTGACGATCTCGGCGCGGGGAAGGAGCTGGCGCACCAGGGGTTCGAGCGTGGCCGAACCCAGCAGCATGGTTTCCTCGCGCCCCCAGGCATTGAGCAGCCGGTCAGTGAACACGTGACCGCGTTCTGGGTCCGCTGCCAGCTGCGCTTCGTCGAGCGCGAGGAAGGCGTGTCTGCCCGCATCCCGGGGCATGGCTTCTACCGTGCAGCAGAAATAGCGCGCGTCAGTCGGCTCGATCCGTTCTTCGCCGGTGATCAGCGCAACCTGCTTCTCGCCCTTGAGCGCGACCACCCGGTCATAGACCTCGCGTGCCAGCAGCCGCAGCGGGAAGCCCATTGCGCCGCTCGAATGCGCGCACATCCGCTCGATCGCCAGGTGCGTCTTGCCGGTATTGGTCGGCCCGAGAACCGCCTTGATCGTGCTGTCGCTCACCGGGCTGGTTGTGGCAGCGCCGGGCGCGGGCGGCAAGGCGCGCGGCAAACTCCCCACAACTCGGCGTCAGGGTGACTCGCTCTGCCGTGGATTAGGCTGGTGTTAACTTTAAAAGCGCAGGGAAACCGGCCATAGGGGCCGCTCGGGTCAGGGTGCATGCGCTCGCCGCCACGGCGCCCCAGGGAGACAGCGCGTGTACAGCAAACGCGATGGCAGTGGAATCGACGCGGAGCTGGCCGATCAGGGCAGCTGGCGCGCGGTTGCGCTTGCCCATTCGCAGGTTGCCCCCGCGCCCGCACCCAAAGTGCTGCAACGCGCGGGCAGCCTGGTCGAACGCTACGATGCCTGGCGGCATGAAATGTCCGACCGGCTGGAGCGCCTCGATCTCACGCCCGATCTTGCCTCCGGCATCGGCAGCCGGACCTGGTTCCGCGGGCTGGCCACCCTGATTGGCCTGAGCGCGCTGGCGATCGGGTTCTGGCCCAGTTTCGGCCCGCTCGAAGCGGCTCCGGCGATGCAGATCGACGACACCGTACGCGACGAATTCCGCAGCCAGATGATCATGCCGCTCGCCCTCGGTGGTGACAGCGGGCGCCGCATGGGGGCAACGCTCGATGTGACACCGCTTCGCTCGGCGCCGGAACGCCCGACCCAGCAGCTGCTCGCAACGCTGTCGCGTGGCGACAGCTTCGCCCGCATGCTTGACCGTGCCGGGGTCGGACAGGCCGATGCCAGCCGGGTGCTGGCGCTGGTCTCGAACGCAGTCAGCCTGAGTGAGATCACGCCGGGTACGCAGGTCGATATCACGCTCGGTCGCCGCACAGCGCCGGGCGAGCCCCGCCCGCTCGACAACCTGTCGTTTCGCGCCCGGTTCGATCTCGCACTGGAAGTTTCGCGTGGCGAGAGCGGACTCGTGCTGACCCGCAAGCCGATCCGGGTCGACGATACTCCGCTGCGGATCCGCGGCACGGTCGGGCGCAGCCTCTATCGTTCGCTGCGCGCGGCGGGTGCACCGCCCAGCGCGGTGCAGCAATATCTCGCCGCGCTCAACGACCAGGTCGACATGGATCGCACCGTGCGCCCGACCGATACGTTCGACGTGATCGTGCAATACCGCCGTGCCGCCACTGGCGAGCGCGAGGCAGGGCGGCTGGTCTATGCCGGGATTGACCGGGGCGACAAGCCGCAGGTCCAGCTGATGCGCTGGGGCAAGGACGGGCGGTTCTACGAAGCCTCCGGCGTGGGCGAACAGCGCGCCGGTCTGCTGGCACCGGTACCGGGGCGCATCTCTTCCAACTTCGGCATGCGGCGCCATCCGATCCTCGGCTATCGCCGGATGCATGCCGGTATGGACTTCGCCGCCAGTTACGGCACCCCGATCGTCGCAGTGACCGATGGTCGCGTGTCCGGCGCGGGCCGCATGGGCGGTTGCGGCATTGCCGTGCGTCTCGAGCATGGCGGCGGCCTGTCGACCCGCTATTGCCACATGAGCCGGATGGCGGTGCGCGCCGGCCAAAGCGTCCGGCGCGGCCAGGTGATCGGCTATGTCGGCTCGACCGGCCTCTCCACCGGGGCGCACCTGCACTACGAGATGTATCGCGGCGGGCGGGCGGTGAACCCGGCCTCGGTCTCGTTCGTGACCCGTGCGCAACTGTCAGGCGAGGAACTGCGCCGGTTCCGCGCGACGCTGGCCTCGCTCAAGACCGTTGCGCCCGGCGCTGCGCTGGTCGACCTTTCTCCGACTGCCGCAGAAGCCGCGAGCGAGGAACCGGCGCGCGAGATCGACAAGCTCGACCAGGCCCGCCGGATCGATTGAGCCAGTAACCTGCCGATTGCGCGGTTAGCCGGATTGCGGCATGCGCTGTCGCCATGACCGCTGC
>JAHDXX010000089.1 GCA_023384025.1 Sphingomonadaceae bacterium | reverse complement strand
CTTTTCGCTGCCATTGCCCTGATCATGGGCAACATGATCGGTTCCGGCGTGTTCCTATTGCCGGCCAGCCTCGCTCCTTATGGCTGGAATGCGGTGCTGGGATGGATTGTGACCATCGCCGGAACGCTGGTGCTGGCCTGGGTGTTTGCCGCGCTGACCCGGGCGCATCCCGACGCCCGCGATCCGACCGGATTCGTGACGCAGGCTTTCGGGGAACTGCCCGCCTTTCTCGTCGCGTGGCTCTATCTCGTCTCGATCTGGAGTGCGGTCGCTTCGATTTCCATGGCCGGGGTCAGTTACCTGTCGTCGCTGGTGCCGGCAGTATCCGCCACCCCGCTCCTGCCCTCGCTTTGTGCGATGGCACTGGTGTGGGTGATGACCGCGGTCAACCTGCGCGGCGTGCAGGCAGCGGGCAATTTCCAAATTGTCACTGTCGCACTCAAGCTGGTGCCGCTGGTCGGGGTGATCGTGCTCGCGGCGCTGGTGCTGGGCCAGGGCAGTGGCGAGACCCGCCCGTTCGTCGCCAGCGATATCAGCGGTAGCCAACTGAGCGGGGCGGCCGCGCTTACGCTGTTTGCCCTGCTCGGCTTCGAATGCGCGAGCGTGGCCGCAGGCCGGGTCGAACAGCCAGAAGTGAACGTGCCTCGCGCGACACTGTGGGGCACTGCGCTCACTGGCCTGGTCTACCTGCTGGTCTGCTCCGCAGTGGCGCTGATGCTGCCTGAAGCCGTGGCGGCGGCATCGCCGGCACCGCTTGCGACCTTTGTCGAGACCTACTGGAACACCGGCACCGGGCAGGCGCTCAGCCTGTTCGCGATCATCAGTTGCGTCGGCGCGGTCAACGGCTGGGTGCTGATGCAGGGCGAGCTGCCGCGCAGCATGGCAGAGCGCGGGATCCTGCCGCCCTGGTTTGCGGCAACCGACCGGCGGGGCACGCCATGGCGCTCGCTGCTGCTGTCGTGCGGCGTCGCCAGCCTGTTCCTGGTCTTTACCGCGAGCCGCTCGATGCAGGGGATTTACGAATTCCTGCTGCTGCTTTCGACCAGTTCGACCCTGTGGCTCTATCTGCTCTGCGCGCTGGCGGCCTGGCGCATGAAAGTGGTGCGCGGGTTTGCGCTGGTTGGCGCTGCCTATGCCCTGTGGACCCTGTGGGGGGCAGGGCTCGAAGCGACCGGCTGGAGCGTGGTCCTGGCGCTCGCCGGGGTCCCGCTCTACCTGATGACCCGGCGAGGGAAGGCGCAGGCTGCCTGACCGGTCAGCCGGGCAGCGCGTCCAGCCAGTGTTCTGCCAGTGCTTCAGCCTCCTCGGGCGAGAACGGTGCGTTGCCGAGCGACAGCTCCAGCCACAGGCCGTCGATCAGTGCGGTGAGTGCGATGGCGGGCAGGCGCGGGTCAGCCAGTCCCGGTCGCCAGTCCCGGACCAGACGCTCGAGGCCTTCGCGGAACTGGCCGTAGACTTCCGCCCGCACTGCCGCGACCAGCGGATCGCTGCGCGACAGGCTCCACAGGGCGACATAGCTCGCCAGCAGGTCGGGCGAGGCGATTGGCGGGCGGAAATTGGCGGTGAGGTAGGCGAGCAGGCGCGCGCGCGGGTCCGGGCCAGCCTGCGCTACCGCCTGTTCCAGTGCCGCATCGATCCGCGCGCCAGTCCAGCGGTATGTCTCGGCAATCGCTTCGGAAATGCCCCCGAAGTAATGTCGCAGCAGCCCGGGAGAGACTCCTGCCTCGGTGCAGATGGTACGGACGGAAACCCCCGCAGCGCCCTTCTCCGCCAGCACACGGGCGCAGGCCTCGATCAGGCTCTGCCGCCGCTCGTCCGGGTCGGCACGGGAAAAGGCCGGTTGATTGCTCATCGCTCGCTTGTTATACGAGTGTATAGCAAGGATTCCCGCCATGGCAACGCAACCCGCGAACGATCTGACCTCCGATCCGCTCGACGGATGGAGCCTGCCTGCCTGGACCTATCGCGATGCGGAGTTCTTCGAGGCGGAGAAGGAACGCGTGTTCCGCCCGAGCTGGCAGGTGGTGTGCCACGAAAGCGATGTGCCGGGCGAAGGGGACTGGCATTCGCTTGATTACCTTGGTGAAAGCGTGATCGTGGTGCGCGGCAAGGACTGTGTGCTGCGTGCCTTCACCAACGTCTGCCGCCACCGCGGATCGCGTCTGGTCGATGGCTCCAGCGGTTGCGCGAAGAAGCTGGTCTGCCCCTACCACGCCTGGACCTACGACCTTGACGGGCGGCTGACCGGGGTGCCGGACAGCGCCAGCTATCCCACGCTTGACCGCAGCCAAGCCGGGCTGGTGCCGGTCGATATCGAATTGTGGCGCGGGTTCGTGTTCGTGCGGCTGGCCGATAATGGCGGCCCAAGCGTCGCACAAATGATGCAACCGTACGAAGCGATGGTCGAACCCTACCGCTTCGAGGACCTGCGCGCGCTCGGCCGGGTCACGCTGCGCCCGCGCAGCATCAACTGGAAGAACATCGGCGACAACTATTCCGACGGCCTGCATATCCCTGTCGCCCATCCCGGCCTCACCCGGCTGTTCGGCAAGAGCTATGGGGTGGAGGCGGAGCCGCATGTCGACCGGATGTGGGGCGAAATGGTCGACCGGCCGTCGGACAACTGGTCGGAGCGGCTCTACCAGAACCTGCTCCCGCCGGTGCCGCACCTTCCGGAAGAACGCCAGCGGTTCTGGCTCTATTTCAAGCTCTGGCCCAACGTCGCGTTCGACATCTACCCCGACCAGGTCGATTTCATGCAGTGGCTGCCGGTCAGCCCGACCGAGAGCCTGATCCGCGAGATCAGCTACGTCCTGCCTGATGACCGGCGCGAGATGCGCGCCGCGCGCTACCTCAACTGGCGGATCAACCGGCAGGTCAATGCCGAGGACACCGTGCTGATCACCCGGGTGCAGGACGGGATGCAGAGCCAGAGCTTCTCGATGGGGCCGCTCAGCGACAAGGAAGTGTGCCTCAAGCACTTCTGCCAGCGGATGCGCGACCTCATCCCCGAGGCACGGCTGGAACAGGCGCCCGCGGCGGGCTGGAGTCGCCAAAGCCCCTCCCCTTCAGGGGAGGGGTTGGGGTGGGGACTGTCCTCTTCCGCCCTTGACCTTGATCACATCCCCCACCCCCGGCCCCTCCCCTGAAGGGGAGGGGGGAGATTACTATGACCAAACAGTACGACGCGGTTATCATCGGCGCAGGCCACAACGGTCTGGTCTGCGCCTTCTACCTCGCGCAAGCCGGGCTCAAGGTCCGCATCGTCGAGCGGCGCGATGTCGTCGGCGGCGCGGCGGTGACGGAGGAATTCCATCCCGGCTTCCGCAATTCGGTGGCGAGTTACACCGTCAGCCTGCTCCAGCCGAAGGTCATCCGCGACATGCGGCTGGCCGACCACGGCTACCGCGTGATCGAGCGGCCGATTTCCAACTTCCTGCCGCAGGAAGACGGCGGCTATCTCAAGCTCGGCGGCGGGCTGGAGCGGACCCAGGCTGAGTTCCGCAAGTTCTCGGAGCGCGATGCCGAGACGCTGCCCGCTTATTACGACGCACTGGAAGGCGTCGCTGAAGTGCTGCGCGACCTTGCGCTCAAGAGCCCGCCCAATGTCGGCGAAGGGCTGCGCACCCTGCTGGCAGGCGCGTCGCAGGGCTGGGGCATGGCCAGGCTGGGGCTGGAGGCCAAGCGCGATATCCTCGACCTGTTCACCAAATCGGCGACCAGCTTCCTCGGGCAGTGGTTCGAAAGCGAAGCGGTCAAGGCCGCGTTCGGGTTCGACGCAGTGGTCGGCAACTACGCCAGCCCCGACACGCCGGGCAGCGCCTATGTGCTGCTCCACCACGTGTTCGGCGAGGTCAACGGCAAGAAGGGCGCTTGGGGCCACTCGGTCGGCGGGATGGGCACGATCACCCGGATCATGGCCGATGTCTGCCGCCAGTGCGGGGTCGAGATCAGCCTTGAGGCGCCGGTGGCCGAAGTCATGGTCGATGGTGACCGTGCGGTCGGCGTGAAACTCGAAAGCGGCGAGGAAATCGCTGCGAGCCGCGTGATTGCCAATGTCGGGCCGAAGCTGCTCTACGGCAAGATGCTGGACGAGAGCCACCAGCCGGAGGATTTCCGCCGCCGGATGCGCGGGTTCAAGGCGGGCGGCGGCACCTTCCGCATGAACGTGGCGCTGAGCGAGCTGCCGAAGTTCACCTGCCTGCCCGAGCCGGGCGAGCACCACCAGAGCGGGATCATCCTCGCCCCGACGCTGGCCTATATGGACAAGGCCTTCCTCGACGCGAAGCAGTTCGGCTGGTCGAAGGCGCCGATTGTCGAGATGCTGATCCCCAGCACGGTGGACAACAGCCTCGCGCCGGAAGGGCAGCATGTCGCCAGCCTGTTCTGCCAGCAGTTCGCGCCCGAATTGCCCGATGGCCGCTCATGGGACGACGAGGCCGATGCAGCGGCAGACACGATCATCGACACGGTCGAGGCCCACGCCCCGGGCTTCCGCGCCTCGATCCTCGGCCGGCAGGTGCTCAGCCCCAAGGGGCTTTATGACAAGTTCGGGCTGGTCGGCGGCGACATCATGCACGGCCACATGAGCCTCGACCAGCTGTGGAGCGCGCGGCCGGTGCTGGGCCACGGCGCCTATCGCGGGCCGGTCAAGGGGCTCTACATGTGCGGTGCCGGCACCCACCCCGGCGGCGGCGTGACCGGCGCCCCGGGCCACAACTGCGCCCGCGAAGTGATCGCGGATCGCGGCGGGTTCGGGCGGTTTGTGAGGGTGTAGCGGCGAACACCAACTCCGAGACAGCCGAAATCCTCCCCCGGTGGGGGAGGTGGCCTGCCGCAGGCAGGTCGGAGGGGGTGGTGCCCTCTCGGTAGTGCCGCACCCCCACCGTCAGCCACTGCGTGGCTGCCACCTCCCCCAGAGGGGGAGGATTTTGGGGTCAGCGCACCACAGAACCGCCCTTTATCACCGCCGCGACGCTTTCCAGCACCCGCACGTCCTCCAGCGGGTTGCCCTCAACCGCGATCAGGTCGGCGTAGGCACCCTGGCGCAGCGAACCTAGCTCGCCTTCCTTGCCAAGCACCCTAGCCGCCTCCACCGTCGCCGAGCGCACCGCCTGCAGCGGCGTCATCCCGTTTGCGACCATGTAGGCGAACTGGCGCGCGCTGAGGCCGTGGGGGTAAACCCCGGCATCGCTGCCAAACGCCAGCGGCACGCCGAGTTCGACCGCGCGGCGGAAGCGGTCGCGCTGGGCCTGCGTGGTCTCGCGGTTCTTGCGCAGGTATTCCTCGGGCCAACCCTCGGCGGTGCCGATCTGGTCGATATAGTCGCCGTTGTAGACGTCCATCACCAGCCACACCCCCGCCTCGCGCGCCATCAGCAGGCCTTCCTCGTCGATCAGGCTGGCGTGTTCGATGCTGCGCGCACCGGCGCGGATCGCGGCCTTGATTCCCTCCGCGCCGTGGGCATGTGCGGTGGCGTAGGTGCCGCGTGCCTTGGCGACTGCGATGGCGGCGCGCATCTCGCCTTCAGTCAGTTCCGGTTCGCCCGGTTCGGTGCCGATGGCGAGCACCGCGCCGGTGGCGATCAGCTTGAGGAAGTCGGTCCCGCCGTCGAGTAGCAGCGTGGCTCTCTCCGCAGCCTCGGCTTCGCTGGTGAGCACGCCCAGGCGCATGTCGGGCGGCAGCTGGTCGTTGGGAACGACCCCGTTCAGCTCGCCCCCGCCGCCGGGATGGGTGAGGTAGGCGCCGGCGACGAACATCCGCGGCCCCGGCACATGGCCTGCCGCGATGGCATCGCGCAAGGCGACGTCGGTCAGTCCGCGATAGGTGCCGACATCGCGCACCGTTGTGAACCCGGCCTCCAGCGTGATCCGCGCGTTGTGTGCCCCGATCAGCGCGGTGGCGGCAGGCGAAGTCTTGATCGGCGCGGCCAGGTCGGCGCTCTGGCCGGTATCGGCGAGGTGGGTGTGGAGATCGATCAGGCCGGGCAGGAGGGTGTAAGCCGACCAGTCGACCCGCTCCGCGCCTTCGGGGGTTGCGCCGCACGGTTCAACCCGCGCGATCCGCTCGCCGTCGGTAAGGACGCATTGCCCGGTGCGCAGTTCACCGCTCTCGACATCGAGCAGCGCGCCCGCCTCGACATAGAGCCCGCCCGCCTGCGCCGGAGCAGCCGCCAGCGCCAGCAGCAGGGCGGCGCGGCGGGTCACTTCGACGCCAGCTCGCGCAGCAGCACGTCGTAGTACTTCAGGCTCTTGCCGATATTGCCGATCGGCACCCGCTCGTTGAGGCCGTGCGAATAGTCGTCGCTGTCGCGGGTGAAGGTGCCGCTGGCGCCGTAGCTCGGCACGCCCAGGGCGCGGTACCACATCGAATCCGACGCGCCCGAAGCCTGCGAGGCGATGATCGGCACTTCGCCGAACGCGGTGTGCACGGCCTTGGTCGCGGCATCGACGAACGCCTTGTCGTAGGGCGAGGCAGGAGCTTCGACGACGTATTCGGGGTTGATCTCCTCGATCATCAGCGCCGGTTCGTCGGCCACTTCCTTGAGCTCGGCAATGATCGAGGCTTTCGAATGGCCGGGGAAGATCCGGCAGTTGACGAAGCCGGTGGCGCGCTGGGGCAGGGCGTTCAGGGCATGGCCGCCTTCGATCATGGTCGGAACGCAGGTGGTGCCGATCTTCCCGATCATGGCCGGGTTGCCGCGCAGCACCGCGATGGCAGCCTTGTCCGCCGGATCGGCCGCAAAGGCGCGCATCGCGGCAGCGAGCAGCGGGTCGCTTTCGAACGCGGCGGCCTTGGTGAAGTAGTCGCGGGTGATGTCGTTGACTTCGGGCTTGAAGCGGTAGGCCCCGATCCGCATCAGCGCCCCGGAAAGCTGGGCGATGGCGTTTTCGTCACGCGGGGTGGAGCTGTGCCCGCCGGGGTTGGTGACTTCGAGCTTGAAGTCGCCGTAGACTTTCTCCGCCCCTTGCCAGCTCCAGTAGGCGGGCTGGCCGGTCGCCTCGTCGAGCGTGCCAGAGGCGCCATCGACATTGAGCACCAGATGCGCGTTCCTGAGCCGCTCCGCGATCACCTTGGAGGTGAGCATGGTGGTCTCTTCATCGCCCGAATAGGCGATTACCACGCTGCGCTTGGGGCGGAAGCCAGCCTTGCGCAGCTCCATCACCGCGACCATCGCCTGGACTGCGTCGAACTTGGTGTCGCTTGCCCCGCGCCCGTAGAGCAGGCCGTTCTCGACCACCGGCGTGAACGGGTCACGCTCCCAATCCTTCGGATCGGCTTCGACCACGTCCATGTGGGCGGAAATGACAATCGGGCCGAGCTTCGGGTCGCTCCCGGGCCAGGTCGCGATCAGGTAGGCGGTGTCGTCGTAAGGGACGATCTCGATCTCGTCCGCGCTCCACCCGGCTTCGCGCAGGGCCTGCGCGTAGAGTTCGGCGACCTTGCCGGTTTCGTTGCCTGGGCCGCGGACCGAGCGCAGCGCGATACTCGCCTTGGACAGCTCCAGTACCTGGGTCTCGGCAGCTTTGTCCGCCAGCGCAGGTGTGGCGGCGGTTGCCAGCGCGGTGGCCAGCAGCAGGGTACGCAAGGTCATGTCCGTTTCTCCCAGGTCACGGTCGCATCGGCATAGTCGAAGGTAAAGCGGTAGCGGGCGGTTGTCCGCACGCGCTGATGGTCGGGCAAGGGCACGACCGCGAAACCGGCGTCGTGCGCGGTGCGCGCGATCACCTCGTCGATATAGCTGCCCTCGGGCCAGCAGGCGGCATAGCGCACCCGGCCATGCTTCCAGCAGGTGACGCGGCCATCGTACGCGGTCATGTCGGGCTCAGCCGTACCTTCGTAGTGGTCGAACCACCCGCCTGCCTGCCAGCCTTCGCCTGTCGCGACCACGCCGGGCCGCCAGCTTTCGCTCAGCGTGATGCGCCCGCCGATCAGCTCGGTGAGCTTGCCCGGCGCGAGGTGCGGGGGGATGGCAAAGTCCTCATCGCGCGAGCCGGTGCGCGGGCCGATCACCACTTGCCCGGCGAACGCGGTAAGGTTCGCGGCAAGCGTATCGCTGACGATCGGCAGGCACGGCACCACCACCAAGGCATAGCCATCGAGCGGAGCGTCCGGGTGGACCACGTCGACATTGATCCCCAGCCGCCGCAGCGCCGAATAGCAGTGGAACGCTGCCCACAGCGCCGAACAGCCTGCCCCCTGTGGCTGGATCTGCGTCATCCATTCCGCGGGGTAGGAAAACACCAGCGCGGCCTGCTTCACGCTTTCTCCTACCTCGCCCAGCGCCGCGATATCATCCGCCGCCGCGCGCGCTTCGGCCAGCGCGGGGGCGGGGGTGGCATCGGGGCGCAGCAGCCCGGCGTGCATCTGCTCCTGTGCCTGGGGGAACTGTCGCCAGCGGAAATAGCTGACCAGCTCCGCCCCGTGCGCCATCGCTTCGAGCGTCCACAGCCGGACCATGCCGGGCAGCGGGGCGGGGTTGTGCCGTGCCCAGTTGACCGGCCCCGGCTGCTGTTCGAGTACCGACCACCGCCCGCTTTTCGCGCGGCCGCGATAGAGATCGTGGTGGAACGCGGCGATGTCCGGGTGGCCTGAGCGGGCGAAGCGCACCTTGTCCGCATCGCTGAAGCGGAACATCTCGAGGAACCCGAGCGGATAACTGTCCCACCCGAGCACGTCGAGATCGGCGGCGAGATCGTGATGGTCGTAGCCGGTGTAGAACCCCATCGCGTTGTGGGTCACGTCGCGCCCGGGAGATAGCTCTCGTAGCACCTCGACCTGCGCCCGGTTGCACGCGATCACCTGGTCGGACGAGAACCGGCGGAACGCCAGCCAATGCGCGGGGTTGGCTTCGGTCACGGTCAGGTTGGGCAGCTCGATTGCGTCGAAGCTGCGGTACTCCATGCTCCAGAACACGTTGCCCCATGCCGCGTTCAGTGCTGCGACCGTGCCGTAACGTGCTGCCAGCCACTGACGGAACGCATCACGCGCGGCGGGGGAGAAGCTCTGCACCGTGTCGTGGCAGCCATATTCGTTGTCAGTCTGCCACGCGACCACGCCGGGGTGCCTGCCGTAACGCTCTGCCACCGCACGGGTGATCCGCACCGCTTCCGCACGGTATCCGGCATGGCTGAAGCAGTAATGGCGCCGCGAGCCGAACCCGCGCGGGCGCCCGTCGCGGTCCAGCGCGACCATGTCCGGCATCCGGTCCACCACCCACTTCGGCGGCGTCGCGGTCGGGGTGCCCATGATGATCCCGAGTCCCGCCGCGTGCAGCGTATCGACCGCCCGGTCGAGCCAGCCCCAGTCGAACTGGCCCGGTTCCGGCTCGATCCGGCTCCACGCAAATTCGCCGATCCGCACCCTGGTCAGCCCGGTTTCGCGCATCAGCCGCGCGTCTTCCGCCCAGCGTTGTTCCGGCCAGTGTTCGGGATAATAGCAGACGCCCAATTCCATGGCGTTGGCGTCTATCGCGGTTTGTGCGAAGGATACCAGCGGGAAAACAAGGGCCAATGCTCAAGGGAGGGGTCGCATGGGTTCGATTGGCGCCGGGATCGACGCTCTGCAGCTGGCCGTGTTCGTCGGGCTGACCGCGCTGGTCGGTGTGCTGACCTGGTGGAAAGTCCGCAGTGCCAAGCACGACGGTTCCGGGCAGGACGTGTTCCTCGCCGGCAAGGGGCTGAGCTGGTTCTTCGTCGCCGGGTCGATCACGCTGACCAACCTCTCGACCGACCAGCTGGTCGGCATGAACGGCAACCAGATGCTGCTGCTGGCATGGTGGGAGATCGCCGGGTTCGTCGGCCTGATGGCACTCGCTTTCGTGTTCGTGCCGCTCTATTACCGCTACAACTGCACCACAGTGACCGAGCTGCTCGAGCGGCGCTATGACGGGCGTTCGATCCGCACGCTGATCTCCGGCATCTTCCTCGTCGGCAATGTGCTGATCTACCTGCCGGCCGCGCTCTATTCCGGCGGGCTGTTCCTGCAATCGCTGTTCGGGGAGGGCGTGCACCTGATCGTGTTCGCGATCGGCCTCGCGCTGATCGGGGCGGCCTATACCGTGTTCGGTGGCCTGCGCGCGGTGGCGGTCATGGACACGTTCTCCGGCATCGGCATCCTTGGCCTGGCGCTGGTGATCGTGTTCCTCGCGCTGGCGGCGGTCGATTTCGACATCGTCACCGGGGTTCCGCCAGAGCGGCTTAGCATGATTGGCGGCCCTGACAGCCCGATCCCGTTCCACACGCTGTTCACCGGGATGGCGTTCATCCAGATCTTCTACTGGTCGACCAACCAGAACATCACCCAGAAGGCGATGGCCGCGCCGACCGTGCGCGAGGCGCAGAAGGGCGTCTTCGCCGCCGCTGCGATCCGGATTCTGGTGGTGCCGCCGATCGTGGTGATCCCGGGGGTGGTTGCCTACAAGCTGTTCGGAGACATCGGCGATGCGGCCTACGGTCGGCTGGTGGCCGAAGTTCTGCCAGGCTGGCTGTCCGGCGCGTTCGCGGCGATGGTGGCAGCCGCCGTCATCACCACGTTCAGCGCAGTGCTCAATTCGACCGTCGCGCTCTATTCGGTCGATTTCCACGAACAGTTCATCGGCGAGGTGAAGGACCACTGGAAGCTGGGTGCAGCCGTGAGTGTGCTGGCCACCGTACTGGCGGTGGCCATGGTCCCGGTGTTCTCCAATGCGGAAAGCATCATCAACCTGCTGCAGCAATTGAACGGCCTGTCCTCGATGCCGATCCTCAGCGCCTTCATCGTCGGCCTGCTGTTCCGCAATGTTGCCGCGCGCGCGGCGATTGCCGGAGTCGTGTGGGGTATCGCGCTCTACGGCCTCTACACCTTCAACGAAGGTTTCGCCGGCGCAGTCGGGCTGCACTACATCGACTTCATGGTGGTGACGCTTTTCACCTCGGTCGCTGCGGCGCTGGCGTTCAACCACATGGCGCTGGGGCGGCGGGCCGAGTGGATCGGGTTCGAACTGTTCCGCAAGTCTGGGGCCGGGGCCGCCGCCTAGACTGCGGTGCTGAACCGTGCCTGCGACTGCGTGCGCCACGGATCGAACAGTGCAGCGATGGTGCGCGCGTAGGGCAACCCGTCCGCCTCGATTGTCAGCCACTCCTGATCGAGCGAAGCCAGCCCGCGTTCGATAAAGGGAGCCAGCCGCGGCGTGACCTGGGCGAGCAGGGCCGGTGGCACATGAGCATGGCCGATGCACAGCACCTGTTCGATCACTGTCGCGCGTTCCTGATCGGATGACGAGCGCGCAATCCCGCGTTCCTGCGCGAGGTGCCCCTGCGAGAGCAGCATCCGATAGCGACCGCTGTTCTTCTCGTTCTGCACCAGCAAGTGCGGGAAACTGCTGATCGCCGATGCCCCGAGGCCGATCAGCACCGGCGCATCATCATCGGTAAAGCCCTGGAAATTGCGGTGCACTGTGCCCGCCATCGCCGCATGGGCCAGCGGGTCGCTGCCAGCCCTGGCGAAATGGTCGAACCCGACAGGCACATAGCCGTGGGTGCAGAAATAGGCATGGCCCTGCGCTGCCATGGCAAAGCGCGAGTCCTGGTCGGGCATGTCGCGCGCATCGACCGCCTTCTGGCGCGGGACCACGTGCGGCACGTGGGCATAGCCGAACAGCGCCACCCGGTCGGCACCCAGCACGCGGGTGCGTTGCATGGTGTCG